>JALVDO010000916.1 GCA_027008975.1 Saprospiraceae bacterium
TTTTGTTTTTGCTTGCGCAAAAAGGTGAATAATCCGTGCTAAATACCGTGTTAGTGGTGTAAAATTGGTGTAAATCCGTTCAATCCGTGTTATCCGTGTTCCCCTTATTACCAAATTGCAAACATAAAGTATGAGGTGGTAAATAGTTACAAAAAATGAAAAAAATGACGTACTTATTTAAGCTGGAATGGCTCAAGTGGAAGAATCATCGAGTATTTCTGCTGTTTTTGTTATTCTACAGCATATTGTTGCCCGGTGCTTTGATGGCAGGGAAGGGGCTACCTGATTTGCCGGACCCCATTGGGTCAAATGATGTCTTATTTATGTTTCCGACGGTCTGGACGTTCTTGAGTTATATCGGGAATTGGCTGGCATTTTTTCTATTGGGTTTCCTTGGTGTGGTGATTGTGACTACCGAATACCGGAACAAGACCCTGCGCCAAAGTGTGATGTCCGGAGTATCTCGTAAAGATTTTCTTTGGGCAAAGTTATTGTTTGCCGCCGGCATATCGCTTGCCGCTACCTTATATATGATTCTTTGCGGCTTGGTGATTGGTTTTTTGAATACGGATGTGGTCATCGCTTCTAAACTATGGGCACACGTCGGGATGTTTCCACGCTATTGGCTGATGTGTTTCGGATACATGACTTTCGGGATGATGGTCGGCTTTTTGATCAAGCGGACGGGCTTGGCGTTGTTGATTTACCTTGGGTATATTACTATGATTGAGCCAATACTCCGCTGGGCGCTTCACCATCGTTATTTTCCGAATGAGTCGATGCACTTTTACCCGCTGAACTCAATCGAGGAACTGGTGCAACCTCCTTATGGAGAAATATTAGAGCAGTTCACCAAAAAAGAGGGTTTTTCCTTCAATCTGACGTTTACGCAAGCGGTCATTACGGCAAGTATATACATTCTTATTTTTATATTTTTTATGAAAAAGAAGGTAGAACGAAGTGATTTATAGATTATTTGATTCATGTTAAAATTCCGTTAAATTTTTATTTTTTTTAAATAAAATTGGATTTTTAAAATGAAAAGTTCTATCTTTGACCCATCCAATCGCGAAGATTGGTTTTTTTCTACACTAAATTATCTGTTTATCGAAAGTAACTTTTACACTAAATAATACACATTACATATTATTATTCTTTTACATAATTTTATTTAGTTATGAAAGTTACATCGCTTAATGACCAACAGTTAATCCTGCGTTACCTTGACGGTGACGAACGCTCCTTCGAAGTTTTATTGGCTAGGCACAAACAGAAGATTTATACGTCCATTTATTTGTTTGTCAAAGACACGAGCCTTGCCGAGGATATTTTTCAGGAAGTTTTTATCAAGATAATTGATACGCTCCGCAGGGGAAAATACAACCACGAAGGCAAATTCCTTCAGTGGGCAATGCGGATTTCCTACAATATGTGTGTGGATCACTTCCGGCGCAATAAGCGTCGCCCGAAAGTATCACCAACGGAGACATTTGACATTTTTGATGTGTTGCAGATTACCGATGATAATGCTGAGCAGAAAATCATCCGAAGTCAGACACATGACAAAGTGCGTAAATTGGTCGATCAACTGCCTCCTGAGCAACGTGAGGTCGTTATTCTTCGCCATTACGCCGATATGAGTTTTAAAGAAATTGCAAAATTAACAAGAGTGAGCATCAATACCGCCCTCGGACGTATGCGATACGCCCTCATCAATATCAGAAAGATGATGGAAGAGCAGGAAGGCGTTAGCGTTGCTGCCATGCTTTCATAACATAACACACCCTTACCCAATTATTATTTGTGAATTAATTGCCAATATCCCAACCGATTTAGGTAATTCTTTCACGACCTCTACCCATATATTCTACCCCTTTGCAGTCGAGAGCCGCCTTAACATACCGGGTGGCTCTCGCTGTTTTTTGCAACTCCATCAATAGAACTGCTGTGTTTTCTTTTTGAATTTTGTATTTTTCCATTGGTTTCATATATTTGTCTTGTCGTATTTGCTTGCAGCTACCGCTTATCAACCATTTTGTTGTTTATATTTACGGTTTCATTACTAGTTTAGGAAGAGCAATGCTATTTGTCTTGCCAAATTAACTTGATAATCAAGTAACAATTCAGCGGTAAGAGGATTTCCATCTCCTGACTTCATTAAATTAGTTGGATGCTGATGTGGATTTAAGTGAGTTAATGATAAACTATGTCCAAATTCGTGAGCAAGAATATTTTCTACTACTCTTTCATCATTATTTGTTTCGGCAAAAAATACAATTTCCGTGCTGTTGCTCCAGACGCCTCCTGCGGGATGTGGGAATTTTTTTATCAAAACCAACGTCCAAATACCTTGATTTGTCATCGAATTCGTATTAATGTGGGTTTCAGATAGGTTTTCTAATTCTAAACGAAAATCTTTATTAGTAAAATCTAAGTAGTTATTTGTTAGAAATACTTCATCATTTAGTTCTATAGTTTCAAAAGAATTGATTATAAATGTAATATTTGCTTGTTTCCATATTTCATTAATTCTTGCAAAATAATTTTCTATTTCAGCTAATGATAAAGAGCTTGATAAGGTCGTTTCGTTTGTAAAATTATATTTTTTAACATTTACGGGGATAATGATATTTTCAATATCGGGCTCTGTTATTACAACTGTTTCGCTTTGAGAACAACCGGAAATTGCAATGATAACAAGAATTAAAATTTTAAAAAAAGCTGATTTTGTCATTTTTATTTTTTATACCCAACGGACTTAATAGGTGGGTTGGACTTAATAATAGGAAATTAGTTTAAATTTAGGTGCCAAATTTAATTATGCTTTATTATGAATTTTTCACTATCAATTCAGATTTCTGCCGTTCTTCAATGAATGGCCACGGTCACACCCAGTCAAGAAGTCCACAAATTCCTGTTCCTGTAATAATTGTCCACGAAATCCAGTCCTTAAATTCGTTGTTTTTGTGTCTAAGAAACAATAAATGAAGTCCAAGATAAGCAATTAGAAATATGTAAAAACTAATTCTAAAGGTATCAATGTCTGAACTAATTGTAAATTGCCAAAACAGCCAAATAAATAATGGCATATGAGCAAACAGAAAAACGGCTTGTCTTGTTTTATTTTCCAGAATTGAAAGTCCGGGAAATATTCTCCATTCTTTACAACGAATTGCATCCATTTCGTGGACAACTAATTAATGACAATCCTACTGTGCTTATTGCATGTTAGGCGTTCGTTTTTATTTATGATAGTCAAAATTTCACCAGTCACCTGCATAAGTCAAATTTTCGTCAGTCAATCGTTTTAAGTAGTCAAATTTCAATTTGAGTATTTGGCGAATGTGTAAATAATCGTGAGCGAGCCAGTTAGATAAAAACATTTTTGCGGTCATCTGTCCAAATTTGGGATGACTGTAGGCATTGTCCCATTTGGGAGATTGGAGTGATTGTAGCCATTCAATAGAATGTCTTCGTTCTTTCATGAACATCTCCAATTTGTCAGCATAATCCTGCTTAATATATGCTCGTTCCTGTACCCACACAGCAGGGTCAATGGGAGGCAAAGGTTTTGTTGGGATTTCAAGAACGAGACTTGTCCTTGCCCGAAAGTCTTCGCGTTCTTCATCATAAAGGTGGCAGATAATTTCAAGAAGGCACCATTTTCCAGGATCGGACTTCCACAAATATTCTTCTTCTGTTAATCCAGTCAGCAACTCTTTGAATACGCCTCTGTTTTTTGAGAGTTGGTGTATGATTGTCGAATAATTCATTTTGTCTATCAATTTTTCTTGTTTTCCAATTTTTTAGGAAGATTATTCCTTAACCACTTTAATTCCTTGACAATTATTTGACTCATTATTTATAATTTTAACTAAGTAAATCCCTTTATTTAAATCTCTCAAATCAATAGAATTCAATTCAATTTTTCCACTTCTGATTTTTTGTCCATAAATAGAGAATATGCTAAAACTTGAGTTTTGCAATTTGGGTGAAAAGAAAATTTTTCTTGGCGTTGGGTTTGGAAATACCTCAATTAGTTCACCATTCGTTATAATTGTTTTATTCGTTGAAAGAACGGAGCAGTCTAAAACAATTTGTTCAGGCAGAATAGTTTCATTAATGTTAGCTTGCCAATCATTATTTCCCCAGCCATTTATTATTCCACAATTTGCCCCATCCCATGCGCCATTTGAATTTCCTGAACTATTCGTCCAATTTACTTCATTGTTCATTACGGTAATATTGTTGCAATCTGAACTGTATTGATTCCAAACATAAATGCCCACATTGGTATAATCTTGCTGATTGGCAAAGACTTGATTGTTTAAAATCTGGATATTAGTTCCACTGGCTACTCCAATTCCATATTGACCCGGATCAACCAACCTATTTTTTTGTACAATGAAATTTGAACCTCCAGCATCTCCGATTAATATTCCGCCTCCGCTATTACTTGGTCCTCCACCACGAATCCAGTTACCAATTATTTGAATAGGGGAGTTGATAGTTCCGTTTGATTGGAACATATTTATGGCATCTTCCTGTCCACTTTCTCCAACATTGTTTTCAACAACATTGAAATTCACTCTATTTCCTGCTCCATTTACATTATTGAATTGAACCATTTGTCCTCTAGGCAGTGGACCTTGCACATTCGTAACTTCAATATTAGTAACACTAACGCCCTGACATTCGTTAGCATAAACGCCTGTTGCGATAGAATCCATCCGGCAATCAACTACCGTAATGTTAGAGCAATTGTAAAGATCAACGCCATTCCCAATAGCAGGTCCTAATTTACATTTCTCAATTATTACATTATGGCAGTTCGAAAGTGAAATGCAATTTCCATCGGGATTAGATATCTCTAATTCACTTATTGTTATGTCACTGACTCCATCGTAAGAAATTGGCTCAGACAAGGTATAGGGGCCACAATAACTTGCCCCAGGGTGATTGGTACTGTTAGGGTCACGATTAAAAAAGTTCCAAATTTCGACGCTGGCATGTATGTCAAAATTAATTACTCCGTCACCTCCGGTGCCTCCTGGCCACGTATGCCCCCCTCCGTTAACACGATAAAAATATACTTCATGCTCATCTTCGCACCCATCATAAACAAAAAGTGTGACGGTAGAATTGTCATTAGTATTTGTGTTGGCTATATTAGAACTTTGAGGCATGGTATCACAATTATTATTATCAGCCCAAAATTTTGACGTTCCAAACAAAGGAAGAAAATCTTCTGTTCCATCTATTGGATAATAAGGGTCTTCCGTCCCAAGAATTTGAAGAACCGAAATTGGGCGGGCTGGATTGCAATAATTATTTTCCTGACTAACTTGATGATGAGTCATTTGACCACCAACCCCCGCAACCGCAGTAATCCTATCAGAAAAGGCACAAGCAAGATAAAACGCCATATCAGCTCCACTGGAAAACCCAGCTGCATAAATTCTAGCTTCATCAATTGCAAATGCGGGATTGGCATCCAAATTATCGATAATTTGATCGACGAATGCAAGGTCATCCTGACCTTCAGAGGCCTCAGTAAGACCAGGAATAACCCAACCTGAATTAGTTACATTAAATATTAGGTCGTGAACCTCCAAACCTACGGGCCATGCTATCAAAAACTTGGCAGTATCAGCCACATTATACCACTGAGAAATTTGATTTTGCTCGTCTAATGATACACCGAGACCGTGAAACATGAATACTACTGGCCATTCTTCGCTTCCATCGTGACCAGGAGGTACATATAGCCAATATTCACGATTCAATCCGTCAATGCTTACCTCAATTTGATGGTACTGTCCATCTCCTTGTGCAAAGATATTCACACAAATAAGTATGAGAAAAGCAAATAATGCAGTTCGTTTCATTTTCTGTATTTTTGTCTATTGCTACCACATGTTGCACCAAAGCTCTGCTGACTAACTTCTTCAAATATACTTACCTTTTTGGCGAAATTTAACTTTTTATCACTAAAACATAAAATCATGGAAAAATATAGGTTTGGATGTTCTTATTAATATTTACTTTTTTTAAGTAAAAAACTTAGTTCTTTATTCGTTTTACTCGGCAGAAATTCTATTATTTTATAAGTGGCAATATTATTTATGATAAAAGGATCTGTATTGACTATTTCTTCTATGGATAATTTGCTTTCAATATTTGATAAAATCACACCTCCTGTTCTAGGCTTTTTTGCTCCGGAAATGATAAAATTTCCTAATTTATAGTGTTTGTTTAAGAACATTTTGTGCTGCTCTAAATACTGCTCCACTTTTTCAACTTCTGTTACGTAAGTTAGATTGATGATAAACATAATATTACTTTGCTTTGGTTAGTGCCATTTTAACAGCAAGTCCAGTTAATACCGAAGCCATAAACCATTTTTGAATCCTTAACCAAATAGGTTTTTGTGAGAACCAACTCGCTAATTTGGCAGCAGATAACACTATTAATAAATTAACTGAAAAACTAATTATTATTTGAATAATTCCAAGCTGAAAACTTTGACCTAATATGGAGCCATATTTAGGTTTTATAAACTGTGGGAAA
>JALVDO010000917.1 GCA_027008975.1 Saprospiraceae bacterium
TCAAATCCGTGTAAATCTATTCAATCCGTTCAATCCGCGTTCCCCCTTTCAATCAATCATTCACTCATTCAATCTCCCGCTAAGTTACACTAAGGTTTCGCAAAGGGGCGCAAAGAATCTCCCAGTCTCTCCGTCTCACAATCTCTAAGTCTCTCCGTCTCACAACTCATTTCTCAATCACTCAATCATTGTAACCCACTCCTAAGTTGACACCTTCTCGCCCGTACAGGCTTCAAAGTTATCACCTTGTCGCTCATTAAATCATTCTATCATTAAATCATTCTATCATTAAATCATTAATATCATTCAATCATCGACATCCACGCTACCCAAATACAACATTCCAAAACCGACAATCAACATCATTAGTTTGAAGACAAAACTCCCCATCATTCCGAGTGCATCTATCCAACTCAAAAAAGAAAACCGCATCCCCAATAGTCCTAACAACAAGGACAAAAAACCAAATGCCAACAATAAAAAACCTACGATGGAAAGCAATCCCTTATTTTTCTTCATCTTCTGTTGCGTCTTACGATTATTGTATTTTTACTCTCCTCCCACATAAAAAACACCCAAAACCCTACCTCAAAACGCAAAAATATCTAAATTTGTTCGCAATGAAGCATACTGACCAAAATACATCACCAAAATTAATAGAGTGCCCTCGCGATGCCATGCAGGGACTAAAGCCTTTTATCCCGACGGAAATCAAGGCAAATTATATCAACCAACTTCTTAAAGTCGGATTTGATACCATCGACTTTGGCAGCTTCGTCTCACCGAAAGCCATCCCACAGATGAAGGATACGGCCGAGGTGTTAGCCCGGCTTGACCTCTCCGATACAGACACCAAACTGCTCGCTATCGTCGCCAATCGCAGAGGTGCCAACGATGCGGCACAACACCCGGAAATCACTTATCTTGGCTATCCATTTTCCATCTCCGAAACGTTTCAGATTCGCAATACCAACGCAACCATCGAAGAATCCTTGGACAGAGTCAAAGCCATACAGGACATCTGTCTTGCTGCCGGCAAACAAATGGTGGTCTATATCTCAATGGGCTTCGGCAATCCCTATGGTGACCCCTGGAATATCGAGATTGTAGAAAAATGGGTCAATCAACTGGTCAGCCTCGACATCAACATCCTGCAACTGTCCGATACTATTGGCGTTGCCAATCCCGATAATATCGAATATTTATTTAGCAAACTCATTCCAAGATATCCAAAGGTAGAAATTGGGGCACATTTCCATACAACACCCCAAAAATGGAAAGAAAAAGTCGTCGCAGCCTATGAGAATGGCTGTTACCGGTTCGACGGCGCCATCAGGGGATTCGGTGGCTGCCCTATGGCAAAGGACGACCTCACCGGCAATATGCCAATGGAAAATCTCGTCGATTTTTTTACCGGAAAAGATTTATTACCCAACTTCAGTAAGGAGTTATTTCAAAAATCCTACTTCGATGCCGCCAAGGTGTTTGGAGTGCATTAAATTGCCAGCCATTGAGCCCATACGGGATTGGTGAGCGAAAATTTTAGATTAAAACAAGTAATTATGATTATTATATGGAGAGGAAAGGGAATTCTTGCTGCAATTATCCCGATTGCATTGGCTTTTATTACTGCTCAAATTTTTAAAGAAAGTACAATTGCTCCTAGTATTGTTGCAATCATAGCGGGCAGTACCGTCTTGTGGCTAGGTAAAAAGTGGAACAAAAGACCATCCGGTGTAGCACCACACAGCCTGTTTTGGATACCCATGGAGTATTGGGGCATGTTGTCTATCGTTCTGGGTGCTGCTTTGTTACTTCCCGACATGCTGGCTGAAATCGTCTTTAAGGGAGGTATCATCTCGCTAATCGGATTCATCATTTACAAGACGATAGTAAATTACAAGGCGCAAAAACCATCCTCGGAACAGCAAGAAACACCCCAAAAACCCCTGTCGAAACTAGAATTGAGAAAGCAAAGTATTCTGGCTCAAAAAAAAACCGGAAATACGCACTCGCCGTCGATTTCAAATAAAACCATCCAAGAGTTGAAAGAAAATCGTGGCAAAGAGAAAAAAATTGAACCAAGTGACCATCAGAAGTACCTCCCTAAATGAAATATGAGATGGTAGTGAGTTTCCGGTCACTGATTCCCTTGGGTCTATAATTAAAAAACCACATTAACCCTGAATTTCCACTCACCGATCCCTTTGGGCTCAATGATTGGAAATTCAGGAACCTAGTTTCCAACCATCAAACTCCCCAAACAAGTCCTCATTCATATCCAATTTAAATTCACGGTGAATTTCCAAAAAGCCATCAATGCCATCAAGTATTTCCAACATATCTTCTCTCTGAAGGCGCGACGGCTTTCGACTCAAATAGGCATTATACGATGAATACCTCCAAGCATCATAACGTTTCGTCAAATGGTGATGAATTGGATTGTGGTGAATATAACACAATTGATAAACCATCCGATTTTCTGTTTTTAGAAGCACTCTTTTCGTTCCTTCCTTAAATAAGGCTCCTTCTCTGCCAATAGCTCGGTTATGTCGCAGTGCAATCCCGCTAAACATCCGACTCAACTGGTTTTCAAGAAAAAAATTAACAGATTCTTCTCCATCAAGGTATTTTTTTGCTGCATTTGTATCTTCTTTTGAAACATCAATCATCTCCTTTTCTTTTACCTTTACTAGAAAATGAAAATGATTAGGAATAAGGCAATAGGCGAAGGTGTCAAAATAAGGTGAAAGATAAATCATGTACTTTTCTAAAAAATACTGATAATCACACTCAGACTCAAACAACTTCTGCCCGGTTACTACCTTATTATAAATATGGTAAACATCCCCGTAATCAAAATAGTCTTTTTGGTTTCGTCCCATTTTTCTTTTGCTTATAGCTTCCGGAAGATTTCCAATCATTGAGCCCGCAAGGGATCGGTGAGTGGAAATCTGTTTTTAACACAAAAATAACGCTCCTTAAATCATCTTCACTCGCGAATACTTTAGAGGTTTAATGATTAAATATAATCTATTCATCCCCATTAATTCACAACAATCTCCTCCGGCATCGTAGCGATTACAGAAAAGACATTTCCTTTATTGTGCATGACCTGCTTCCAAAGAAAATCGGGCTTTGACTTGAAAAGATAATTCGGGTGCATATTGGCAACAACCCAGGATCCGGTCTCCAATTCACCGAGTAACTGACCGGGAGACCAACCGGAATATCCCATGAAAAATCGAATATTATGAGGCTTAATCAACTTGGAGTCGATTAGGAATTTGAGTTTCTCGAAATCTCCTCCCCAATAGATTCCCTGTCCGACAGGAAGACTGCCCTCCAACAAATCTCCAACATTGTGCAAATAATGCAGAGTATCCGTCTCTACCGGACCACCGGCAAATACAGGTGCCTCAAACTCGGGGAAGTCAGGGATCAACTCATTGATGGTAATGTCCAATTGTTTGTTTAATACAAAACCAAGAGACCCGTCCTTGTTATGCTCGCACAACAAAATAACACCTCTGCCAAAAGTAGCACCCATCATAAACGGCTCTGCTAACAATACCTTTCCCTTTGAGACTTTTATCTTCATATCCGGATATTTTTAACAATAAAATTGGAATTAATTGCCTTTGGATTCAAAACGTTCTTCACCCCAAATTTGTTCCAACATAGAATAAAAATTAACAAAACGAAAAGATTTTGACTCCAACCCCAGACCTAGACGGACGGGTTCATAAGTAGCATCCTTTTATCAGTTCCCGGAGCCTATACCGGAAATCCTCATCAAAATATCACCGCTGATTAAGAGCTCTACATTAAACCCGTCGGGGGAAAGAGTTGCATCTTCAATTTCAAATGCTTCGAGGGTGCCACTCAAGTCCACGCCTTCGCGAATCTCGTAATGCTCCAACTGTTCACCGATAAGCTTTTGCATCTCGGACATATTATAGTGCAGCAACACGTTGACGTTCTCTTCGATTTGTTTTTTAAGGGTGCTCTTCAATAACCACCCGGCAGATTTATGGAGAAAATTCTTGGTATCCAGCGTGAATTTTAAATCCTTCAATTCCAACTGATTTTTACTACGATTATAAGTGGGCTTACCGGTCAGATAAATACTGCCTTTATAGCTGCCATCCAGAATGACATTGACCACCAGCTTATCATCCTGACCAAAGAGGTGTATATTTTTTATAGTTGCCGAATACTTCCCGGACTTATAGGTCTGATCCAATAAGTTACTCTTGGCGATTTTTTCAGCTTCATTATAAGGGATGGCGGTATATAAATGCAATTCAAATTTTGGAAAAAGACCCTCTGTATATTTAAACTCCGGCAATGGATCCGGCTTAAGATAATCGGGCTCCTTGCCTACGCTCAGGCTCGGTTTGCTTTCGACCCCGATGGTAAAGGAGATAGCCCGATCCGACGCTTGTGGACGGCTCATAGTAATCGCCTGAGGATGAACCAATAACCAGGTGTTGTACTCAGGAGAGATCAGACTCGGCTGATAGAATTGAACCCACAAATCATCAATAAGCTGCCTCAGATTGATTTGTTCTTTAACCAACGTATCAATTGATGTCGCCAAAAAATCACGACTTTTGGACATCACAATGTCTCCGACAAATTGAATTGGAAAACGGATGCCAGCCAGTTTGACTCCGGGTTTGCGCCCCCATTCATAATCCTCAATGGTCGTCTTGGTTTGAAATGTCCAATCCGACTTAACATCATAAGTCGTCAAAAAATCAAGGGCAATTTCGCCATCCGCATCAAAGGTCGCAAATCCCACCTTGTATTTTATCAGCAGAGACAAAGGTACTTTATAACGAATCCCCATAATAGTTGGCTCCAGTATTATATCACCCGACTTTGTCGCTGTTAAAGCAAGATTATCACCGTCATCGATGTCCTTATCCTCATAAAGAACGCCCGAAAATGCCTTGTTCAAACTCGCCTCCAACTCCGGTAATTGGATGCTGACAGGAATATTAATTATAGATTTTTTCTGTTCCATGGAAAACGAGTATTTCTCTTCGGGTTTCTGTATAGCTTTGGTCGACTTACAAGCCATTGCCAATACTAATAAAAGCACCAAACCGCTTATTCTAAACATATGCCAAAAATTTGCTCAAAAATGGCATCTTTTTTTTTATCAAAGAAATTATTGCATGACAAAGTGGAATCCGGCTGTTCTTAATAAGCTGAGAACAGATTCTAATTTTTTACTATCTTTGCCTAAATAGGACAATACTAATAAACAGATGAAACGTCTATGATTAAATAATTATTAAACTCACAAGGGAATGATTATTTTAGCTGTTGAGCTTAACAGCTAAAGAGCTCAATAACTCAACAGCTTAACAGCTAAATAACTGAACAGCTTAACATCTTATTAAAAAATAAACAGATGAAAAGTAAAAAAGTCGCAGCACTATTGGCATTGTTTTTTGGAGTCTTTGGTGTACACAGGTTTTATTTAGGCCAGAAACTTCTTGGAATTCTCTACATGATTCTCTTCTCCGTCTCTTTGCTAATCACTATCGAAGAGGGAGCACCTTTGGTTGTCATCAGCGCTATATTGGGATTTATTGACTTCATCCTCTTTGCCGTCATGCCCATCGAGGATTTTGATGAGAAATTCAATCGCAAATGGCTGTACGGGAAAGGAAGAAGAGATTACCATCGCGATTTCGAGAAGAACAGCGGTCGCCCTTCGGCTAAGAATAACGACTTTGAAGAACTAAAAAGACTTGGCATTGAAGCTTTCCGAGCTTACGATTTCGACGAAGCCATCTGCTTTTTTGAAGAAGCACTGGAAGAACAGCCTAACTCACCCGCTATTTTATTCAATTTGGCTTGTTGCTTTTCTATGGTTGAGGATAGTGAGACCGCATTTTCCTACTTAGAAAGTGCAGTGCGAAATGGCTTTGACAAAACTCAAAAAATCCATACTCATGATGCCCTTGCATATCTCAGAATACAATCAAAATTCGAGGATTTCGTCTCAAACGGCTACCGCGTCGAAAAGCCCCTCCAAGCGCTACCGCCCGAAGAAAACGACCTGTTGACACAACTTGCCAAACTCGGTGAGTTAAGGGAGAAAGGCCTTTTATCCGAAGATGAATTCACCATCCAAAAGAAAAAACTATTAGGATAAACTGGTTACTTCTCCAGTTTTTTTCTGTACACTGCCCTCTATATTTTCTCCCACTCAAAGCCGATAATATTCCTGTCTTCGCGGCTGAATTCAATACCAATGAGGTAAATATGCTCAGCCTCTTCTTGGAATTTTTCCCAATATCGCCGCTCTTTGATTTGTTTCAGGGCATTTCCGGTCGCTTTTTCCGTTAGTTTAAACTCAAAAATAAACACCTTGCCTTCGAGTTTGACTGACAAATCCATTCTGCCTAGATTAGTGATGTCTTCAGGGATGATATCAAGCCCTATGCTTGCAAGGTAAGCATATACTACGCTCGCGTAGTACCCCTCGTATTCAGGAAGCTTACTATTCGTAAAGTTGCTGTACGGAATGGATGCAAAAAGA
>JALVDO010000918.1 GCA_027008975.1 Saprospiraceae bacterium
CGACGATAGATAAACCTAGACCACAGCCTTGTTCCTGTGAAGCATGTTGATCACCACCTTCACGATAAAATCGTTCAAAAACACGTTGATATTCTTTTTCATTAATTCCAATACCTGAATCTTCAATATCAAGTTGTATTTCTGATTCGTGTATTGTAATTGTAACTAAAATTTTGCCGAATTTTGGGGTATATTTATTTGCATTTTCTATTAAATTAACTAGTAAAATTTCAATTGCTGATTTATCTCCTAGCATTAAAGCTTTATCACCTTGTAACTCAATCAGTTGCTGTTTCTTATCAATATATTCATAGAGATTAATTAGAACTTTTTTAATGACTTCATTTAAGTCAAAAATACTAAATGTTGCCATGAATTGATCAGGAGTAGTGCGGTATAAATTTAGAATTTGTTGAACTAAGTGCTCCATTCGTTGTACGCCTTGATTAAGAGCTTGTACATTTTTATTTTTTTTCCCTAACTCTTTTTCTAAGTTGAATAAATTAATTTTTAAAATACTCAGTGGAGTTTTTAATTCATGTGCAGCATCAGAAGCAAAGTTTTTTTCACGTTCAAAAGATAAGGCTAAACGACGTAATAATCGATTTGTTGCTTTAATAACATGATCAACTTCCACAAAAGAGTGTTTAATTGATAAAGGTGATAAATCTTTTTCTTGTTTATTTTTTAATGCTTTTGATAATTGATCGAGTGGTTTGAGTGCATAACCGACAACAAACCAGATTAAAACTGCTGAAAGAGGTAAAGTAATAATAATAGGACCAAGTGATTTTAATATAGTCTTTTCGGCTAAATCAAAACGAATATCTTCTCTTTCAGCAACAATAACCCAAACATCTTTTTTCTTATTTAAGTAGACGTAGCTTCGCCAACGATGATTATCGAAATTTAATTTGCCAAACCCTCTTAATAAAGAAACTGTTTCTCGAAAAGCTTCAATATTTTTATCCCCATTACTACAAGGGATAATCTGAAAAGCGTATTTTTCTCCTATATGTACAATGTGTTTGTTATTAATTTCTTGTTCAGATAAAAGTTTAGCTAAATCCAATAATTTAGCATCCATTTGTTGTTGAATTTCATCGTAACTAGCTTGATAACCTTGTAAAACAGATAAAAATATCGTCAATACGATTATTGCTAATAATAATGTAATAAGGAATCGACGAATAGAAGTCATGCTTATTTGCTGTTTAAAAAACTCTTGATTTAAGTTAAGGACTAATCAGTATTTTCTTTAATAACATAGCCAACACCTCTGATTGTGGTAATAAAGCTAGGGGGGAGTTTTTTTCTAAGATTATGAACATGTACTTGAATAGAGTTACTGCTGATTTCATCTCCCCAACTATATAGTTTAGCTTCTAGACTATCGCGAGACTGAACACGCCCTTTATTTTCCATTAATGTTTGTAGCAACATATATTCTCGCCTTGATAGCTTAATCATTTCGCCATTACAACTTACCTGATGGCTGGCTGTATCTAAACAGACTTTGCCAATGACTATTTTACTATC
>JALVDO010000919.1 GCA_027008975.1 Saprospiraceae bacterium
CAAAGTAATCGTTTCTGTGTGAATACCGGCAGGCTGCCAATTTTCTCCGTTGGTTTTAATCGGAATATGTTGTCCGGTGATCGAAGATAGGGATACTTCTACCGTCGTCGCTTTTTCTAATTCATACCTGATAGAGATATAATCCTTTGCAGGATTGGGGAAGGTCGAAAATGAAATACCCGAACCCAAATCCCGTGTGCTAACGATGTCCGTAAATACGGCAGTCAGGGTGTCGGGTGCTTCAAGCCGTATGCGGGCTTTTCGCTCCAGGGCGTTGGGTAAGATGACATTGCCAGTTGAAGATTCCCAATGGCTGAAAAAATAACCATCCACGGTAGCTTTTGCTTTTATCAAATTTTCCATGCCTCCGTAATAGGCACCTTTCCAAGGAAATTCCTCTATTGTGAGTGTATTGAAATCGATTTTGCCAAACCCTTCCGGTTCGACTTTCAGCACAATATCAAAAGGACCATTCAATTCAAAACAATCGATCATTCCTTCATCGAATAGCTCGCAGCGCTCACTGATGAAATCCTTCAGCCGCTGGACGTTTTGTTGCCATTCCTCCATAGAGCCACCCCATCGCTCTATTTGCCGGGGCATTTCCGGCTCTATGACGGCGAGCATTCGTTCGAGGGTTTCCATCATGTTCTCGCAGCTATAGACGGTGTTTTGCAGGTCTGCCTGTCTGGAGTAATATAATTGCCTGAAATCTTTGTTTTCGGTTTGGAGCTTTTTGAATATTTTTTCGTGTTGCCCAATATCATTGCTGTTACCATTGGCATCCAACCCAAAGAATTCATCCATATATAAACCAATATCATCAATGTCGCACGGCTTGGCATTGGGGCTGATATCGGGTACGCCGCTGTAATTGATGTAATAATCGAATGTAGCGTCCAGATCCCAAAGGATGTAACCCCACTTTTTGTGGTCACCGTCCGGATTCAGCCCACGCCACCATCCGGTATTGTAGTTGAGCCAGTCTGAAGCGACGCAGTTGAGGTTGACAATCATATAGTCCATCAGGCTGACGACGTTGAGTTGGTCTTTGACCATTTCATAATTGAGCGGATTGCCCATGTCATTATTCAGAATGAAATCCCTCAGGGAAATCCAGTCAGCGAAAGCCTGAATCCCACCGTATTGGGCTTCCGTTTGCCACCAGGTCGTAAGATAATGAAGTTCGTATTTTCCCTGGTCGTAGTACTCTTTGGTGTAGTCGTGATCGACCGGGCGCTCACGCAGCCCATAGACGCCCCAGTATTGCCCGTTGAGGAATAAGATAACCCGTTCGACCGCCCTTTGGTCTAATTTTAGGCCACCTTCCATTGCCAACGTTTGTACGTATTCATCTCGTATATGAGTGCTGCCTTCATGGTCTATATCTCCGTTAGCTGGATAGTTGTCGTCGCCCGAATTTCGGAACATAAATTTTTGATAACTTTTCCTGTTGGAATACGAAAAAAGCTTGGATTTAACGGCTCGCGAATAGCCCATTTCATCCCTAGATACCCAGTCTATACTCCGGTGCGGAAG
>JALVDO010000920.1 GCA_027008975.1 Saprospiraceae bacterium
CAACTGGTCCATGATACGACCTGCCCGATTATAGCCCAGTTTCAAACGCCGCTGAATCATAGAAGTGGAACCGTGCTGATTCTGAACAACTAACCTTGCTGCATCGGCAAACATGCTATCCAAATCAGAATATTTAAGCGTTGCACTACCTGCAACTTCATCATCTCCATGAAATTCCGGCAGGAAGAACGGCGTCGGATACCCCTGTTGTTCTCCTATAAAATCAATCACCCTTTCTACTTCGGGAGTATCGATGAAAGCCCCCTGCAAGCGTACCATCTCTCCTCCGACAGAGAGCAGCATGTCCCCTCGTCCCACGAGTTGATCGGCACCACCGGCATCCAAAATAGTTCTGGAGTCAACCTTTGCGGTCACCTTAAAAGCAATCCGAGCAGGGAAGTTAGCTTTGATGACTCCGGTAATAATATTTACCGAAGGGCGTTGTGTGGCAATGATAAGATGGATACCAACTGCTCTCGCCAATTGTGCCAGCCGACCAATCGGTAATTCTATTTCCTTGCCCGCAGTCATTATCAAATCGGCAAACTCATCAATCACCAAAATTATAAAAGGTAAAAAGCGATGTCCTTTTTCAGGATTTAATCTGCGGGCGACAAATTTTTCATTGTACTCTTTGATGTTTCTAGCAGATGCCTGTTTGAGCAAATTGTAGCGGGTATCCATCTCAATGGTCAAAGAATTGAGCGTATGAACCACCATATTCGTCTCGGTAGTAATTGGCTCTTCCTGATCGGGCAGAAATGCCAAGTAGTGGTTAACAATCTTACTATAGGGGAAAAGCTCCACCTTTTTAGGGTCAATCAAGACAAACTTAACCTGCGACGGATGCTTTTTGTACAAAAGAGAAATCAAAATAGAGTTAATCCCCACAGACTTACCCTGTCCGGTAGCACCGGCGACTAGCAGGTGTGGCATTTTCGCCAAATCAACTACTACCACATCGTTGGAAATATTCTTTCCTAAAGCAATGGGCAAATCCATTTTTGCATTTTGGAATTTGTCAGACGACAACACCTCACGCATGGATACAATCTGCTTCCTTTTATTGGGTACTTCAATACCAATAGTCCCCTTGCCCGGAATCGGTGCAATTATCCGGATACCCAAGGCAGCAAGACTCAGCGCAATATCATCCTCCAGATTTTTTATTTTTGATATCCGAACCCCCGGCGCAGGAACGATTTCATAAAGCGTAACCGTTGGTCCGATGGTGGCTGAAATCTTAATAATTTCAATTTTGTAATTGAGTAACGTAGAAATAATCTGATCCTTATTTGCCTCCAGTTCAGCTCGGTCAATTTTCACCTTTTGGTCAGAATAGTCTTTCAATAAATCCAGCGTTGGAAACTGATAACGGGATAAATCCAAAGTCGGGTCATAAGGCTCTGTATGGTCTTTGTTTTCCTCCATGATGGAAAGCGACTGACTGGCATCGTCTACCGAATCAGTACTGCTTTCGACTTCCAGCTCTGCTGCTCCGGCTTTAAGCGTTTGAGGTCGCTTGCGTTTTGCATTTTC
>JALVDO010000921.1 GCA_027008975.1 Saprospiraceae bacterium
TTAACGCCCATATTTATATAATCTGTTCCACCGTTTGGATCCATATCTACTTTGATATAATAGGAATCAATCCCCCAATCTACCACTGTTAAATCCCCTTCGAGCACCGTTCCTGTTCCAATTTGAATACTAAATACTCCAAGGTCAGATGTAGTAATCAGATGCCGTTCTGAATACACTACAACCCCGGAGCTGCCACCTCGAATGAGACTTACCCTAATACCCAAATTGGTGTTTTGATAAGGATTATTATCGATATCTCTTGCAACCGCTTGGTAGTTGAATTTCATAGGTGCTTGCGAAAAAGTGCTTGTGGAAACAACCAGAGCGATAATGATGATTAGTATATTTTTCATTTTATTAATATTTTATTATTTTAAAGGTTTTGATAAGTGTACGTTCTTGAATAAGGCTTAAAAAATAGATTCCTTCCGGAAAACCCTGGAGGTCCACAGCCGTATTCTTCCCGGGATTATCAATTTTTTTAATTATTTGTCCCAGTTGGTTTGCAATGACTATTTGATCCGGAATAATGCCCTGCCACGACAGAAAAATATTACCGGAGGTCGGGTTGGGGTGTAATTTGATATTGTAGTCACTCCCTGAAAAAACGTCTATAGCTGTTGTGATAAAGTCGTAATAGGACTGGTGGAAGCCTTGTGTTAATTTTGAAGTATTATCAGCTACCATAGTCTTTGTCATCATTTCTCCTAATGTCCAGTGTAATGATCCAAAATCTTCATTATTGGTGACCCCTCCAATATTCCCAATGACATCCTGCGCTAAACTTTGCCCCGCACTTTCGGAGGGAAACCGGATTAAAAGAAGGAGAAGTAGGCTAAGATTAATAAGTTGTTTTTTCATAATTATTTCTTTTTTACCATGAATAAATCTACGAGGTAATCAAGGACTTCAACTTCCTCCTTGCTGCAATCCGAATTCGTCTCACAATCCTGATCATTGAGAAAATTTGGGTTATCAAATGGAGAAAAAACTATAAGATTTGCACAGATACTATCATCATCCCACAAACTCAAACACCGTTTGGCCGTAAAAGTGTTCATGTTTTCCCAGTCATATTCATCTTTATATATACCCGGGTAAAGCGATGCGAGTATTGACCCGCATTTATTGCCGGGTGGGAAAAGTATATGTATTTCATGGGTTTGCTCTGTCCAAAGTGTCACCAAAGTAATAATTTCTCCGCATTCCGCAGTAAATTCAGCAACAATGGCATGCCAGCCGAGCAAGCCGGATGCCGATCTCGGAATAAGTTGACTGGCAACTTCTTTTTTCAGGTCAGACGTGAGCACCGTATTACTGTTGATGATTTTTTGCAATTGTTTGCTGGAAATACGTCTGGTCTTTTTAGGATTAAATTTCAATTTTCCGTCAAACATCTTAGTGAGTATGCGGGTACTTACCTGCTGTTGTTGATAAGTTTGAGCGGTAAGAAATGTACTTGATGTTAATAATACAAAAACCAAGCAAAATGATAATAAGTTATTAAATTTCATGATATATAAGTTTTAAATTCCTACTCTTTAGAATATTTTAAATGACTTTGTTGTTTTGGTTTGATTGTTTTATTGTTCCCCTTCGATCATAAACAAATCGTCTCTTGAAAACCTGATTGTCTCCTCCCGCAAATTGTCAATCCCTGACACAGCGAATACTATAGCCAGCATTCTTAGTACCAAAAGTACTTCGGTAAACACTTGTGTTATTGTAGAACAGGTATCGATACGGAGCATGGGTGCCAGACTCACTTGACGTCCACAAATAAGTATCGTCACTCTGACTGTTTGACGAACCACTGGTGTTGCGGAAACCTGCCGGAAGAATTAGAAATCCGCTGGTGTTAAACTCCAAATCATTTTCCAAAACACCATTCTTCCACAAGGCTGCATTTCCAGACATTTTACTGCCTTCGTTTGTCCCTCTATAGCCAGTTCCATCCGCTTGAGCTTGAGACATTCCGAGTTGCATTTCCAAGGTCTTCCACTCATTATCCGAAGGTAAATGCCACCCGGTAGGACATACACCCTGCGTACTCTCTATAGTGGTATATTGCATCATTTCATCCCATTGGTAATGTCCTCCGTAGGTTGCACAATTGGCAGCATCGTTATTGTAACAGTATTTTTCTATTACGCTATTGTCGGTTTGGTTGGTATTGCCATTGACCATCGTGCCAATATTCAGATTCTCTGCCATCCAGCATTGCCCGCCGACTTGTACGGTGGCATAGCTTTGTCCATCATATATGAGCGGGTCGCCACATGACCAGGTGGAAGTGTTGGTGCCGGGTTCTAGTTTACCGTTTACCAAAAGGTTGCCAACATAAGTTCCATCTTTGTCATAGGTTCCATTCATCGTCCATGTGCCCATACCGCTATTTGTGAAGGTGATGCCGCTGTTGATTTGGAAAGTGCTACCTTCTGCAAAGGTATAGTCGGTGGAATTGGTTGCGGGTACTACACAATCGGCAGCTATCGTGATTTTTTGTACGATATGGGACGGCGGTAATTTGCCTGTGCTCCAATTGGATGCATTGTCCCAATTGGTGTCTGCCGTACCGTTAAAGGTGTTGTCCTGTGCATATAGAGCGATGCTTACCACCAATGCTAGGATTATTGTGGTTATTTTTGTATATTTCATAGTTGTTGTTTTTTTATGATTGCTTTATTACCGAAGAATTGACAGTTCTCATAGAACTGTCAATTCTACCATGAGAACTGTCAATTCTATCACAATACTATTAGTTGGCTGTTGTACTGGCCTTGATTGATGTCTATGATATATATGCCCGGTTGCAGGGATGATATGTCTATCACTGACTTAGGGCTTTGGCTTTTTAGCACTTCTTTTCCTTGCATATCGTGGATGCTGACTGATTCTACCGGCTTATTAAAAGATATGGTTTGGGAAGCCGGATTGGGGTAAAATGCAATGCCCTTAGTGTTAAACACGACGGATTTGATCTTTGAATAGCTATATTTTCCATCCAAATCCATTTGTTTCAGACGGTAATAATTGATGCCTTTTGCAGGGACTTTATCCGATACCTTATAGTTGTGAATGGCATTACTTTCTCCCCGAGCCTTCACACGTTCAAGTGTAGAGAAAGTCTTGGCATCGGTGCTGTGCTCAACCATAAAGTAATCGCTGTTTTGCTCGGAAGCGGTCTGCCATGAAAGCACGACTTGTCGCCCATCTTTTTGGGCATTGAAATTCAATACCTCAACCGGTAAAGTGCTGTTTGGTCCGTATATCGTTACTTTGCCGGGCGTTATTACGCCATAATCTATTTGCCAGGCTGCCGGCATGCCGGTGATGGTACTAAAAGTCCCACTTAATGTCCCGCCGTATTTTATGATGTCAAACATCTCGGCACTATTAGGCGAATATCCGTCCAAAACGATGTTCAATGTTCCGGCTAATGTTGTATTACCCGATACATCTATTTGGTCGTGTCCTGTGCCGCCCCCTGTCAGGTCTTTTAGTTCGCATTTGTAAGTGGCACTACTGCCCATGGTGAAATCGCCCGTTACTGTAATTTTTCCCGGTGAATGCCCCGGGCTTATCATGCCGTCATTCAATACAAAATCTTTGGGAATGGTCTTATTTCCACTAATCACAATATCGATTGTAGATTTTTCATTTTTTGAATACTCTCTAGGAATATTATCCCAAAACATGAATATTGCTGCTATGGCAATGATGGTAAGTGTGATTGATTTTTTCATCTGTTTATATTTTATTGTTTAACGGTACAGATGGAACTTACCATGATTAAATATTCATTTTCTTGTGAGTTTAATGATTATTTAATCATGGACGTTTCATCATTGCTTTAATTTTGTTGTTATTATTTCCCTTCGACCATAAATAAATCATAGAGACCGGAATAACCAAATCGTCTTCCGCAATCGCTATCTGCCTCACAATCGGGCGTTGCCAGAAAGCCCGGATCATCGGTTGCAGAAAAAACTATTAGATTTGCACAGATGGAACCATTACCAAAATTCATACATCGTTTGGTGGTAAAAGTATTCATGTTTTTCCAGTCATATTCATCCTTGTATATGGTAGGGTAAAGCCGTGCGAGCACTGAACCGCATTTGTTGTTGGGTGGGAAAAAAATATATATTTCAGAGACTAGGGTCTTGCTTCCTGAGTCCTCCCAAGTTGCCACCCATTCTTCGACTTCTCCACATTCTGTGGTAAATTCAGCAACAATGGCATACCAGTTGAATAGATCGGATGCGTCTTTTGGAATAAGGTTATTGGCAACTTCTTTTTTTAGGTCAGACGTAAGCACCGTATTACTGTTGATGATTTTTTTCAATTGTTTGCTAGAAATACGTCTGGTCTTTTTAGGATTAAATTTCAATTTTCCGTCAAACATCTTAGTGATTATGCGGGTACTTACCTGCTGTTGTTGATAAGTTTGAGCGGTAAGAAATGTACTTGATGTTAGTAATACAAAAACCAAGCAAAATGATAATAAGTTATTAAATTTCATGATATATAAGTTTTAAATTCCTATATTAATGCTTTGTCAACCTTTGGATGTTGAAAAAGAATGCGTCCGATTCGATTAACAGATACTGGGTTTATTATTGCGTATTGTTTTATTATTTCCCTTCGACCATAAATAAATCGTCGAGGACAGAATAATAGTCAAATGGGCTTCCGCAATCGCTATCTGCCTCACAATCGGGCGTTGCCAGAAAGCCCGGATCATCGGTTGCAGAAAAAATTATTAGATTTGCACAGATGGTACCATTGCCCAAATTTATGCATTGTTTGGTGGTAAAAGTATTCATGTTTTTCCAGTCATATTCATCCTTGTATATAATGGGGTAAAGCCGTGCGAGCACCGACCCGCATTTGTTGTTGGGTGGAAAAAATAAATATATTTTAGAGACTTGGGGCTTGTTTTCTGTTTCGAACCAAGTTAACACCAATGGTGTAACTTCTTCACATTCTGCGGTAAATTCAGCAACAATGGCATGCCAGTTGAATAGATTGGATGCGTCCTTTGGAATAAGGTTATTGGCAACTTCTTTTTTTAGGTCAGACGTAAGCACCGTATTACTGTTGATGATTTTTTTCAATTGTTTGCTAGAAATACGTCTGGTCTTTTTAGGGTTAAACTTCAATTTTCCGTCAAACATCTTAGTGATTATGCGGGTACTTACCTGCTGTTGTTGATATGTTTGAGCGGTAAGAAATGTACTTGATGTTAGTAATACAAAAATCAAGCAAAGTGATAATAAGTGATTAAATTTCATGATATATAAGTTTTAAATTCACCTATTAGTAGCACGGTAATTAAAAACGTTACCAACTTTTTATTTTTTTTTATATTTTTGGCGTACTGTTAGGTAACACTTTATAAAGTAATTAAACTAAAAGATGAAGGAAGCCTTAAAAAATCAATATATAGTTGATGCTATACTCGCAGGGGGAAGGGCATTAAATCAGGCGATGGCTGACTTATACAAAAGCGGTCATTTTAAAGATGCTGTTAGAGCGCTTGTTTTGGAATACGGAGGCAAAGACTCAGAGGTTGAGGATGTTTTTCAGGATGGAATAGCTCATTTGATAATGAATATCCGCAAGGGTAATTTTAGAGGAGAAAGTGGCCTCAAAACGTATTTTTTAAGCATTTGTAAAAATATTTGGTTTCAAAAATTAAGAAGAGAAAAGAAATTTAAAGAGATTATCCAACAACTCCCTCCACAAGAAATAGCCGATTCTACCCCCGGTTCGCTCCTTCTTCTCGGAGAAAAAAAAATATTATTAAACCAATTATTGGATAGAATTGGGAGTGTCTGTAAAAAAGTCATTTCTCTATGGACGTTGAGTTATTCAATGAAAGAAATTG
The DNA here is from genome assembly GCA_027008975.1 of Saprospiraceae bacterium. Lineage (GTDB taxonomy): Bacteria > Bacteroidota > Bacteroidia > Chitinophagales > Saprospiraceae > JALVDO01. The sequence continues at coordinate 5,897 of JALVDO010000921.1, forward strand.
CACAAAAAACCGGATATAAAAACGAAGGAGTCGTACGAAAGAAAAAACATCAATGCCTTCAGGCTTTGGTTGAATTAGTGAAAGATAACCAAGCATTGGTACAGCAATTAAGAAATCAATCTCATGGATAAAGAACAATATTTAAGACGAATTTTAGATTTTGAAGCCGATTTGCTGAATCCACAGGAAATGCGACAATTTGAATTGGATTTGAAGGAGGATGCCGAATTCGGGGCTTTTTATGAGGATTGGAGGGCAAGCAAAGAAATACAGGATGTTTTGGCTTATGACCATTTGCGAGCTCAAATAAAAAATATTGCAGAACAAAAGAATCGATCTTTTCAATTGTGGAAAAGATATATTGTCTTTGCTGCCGGATTCCTCCTATTGGTCAGTCTTGGAATACTTTTATATGCAAATAATCAATACTCCAATGACCAACTCAGTGAGGCATATTATTCCTCCCCAAATTTTAGTCCCAATAGAGATGAGGGGACAAAAAGCATTTTTGAGCAGGCAAAAAATGCATTCGAACATCGGGAATACAAGCAATGTATTCAACTTCTTTCCGAGGCAAAAAACACACCTGAACAATTTTTACTCGCTCATGCGCTCTATCAAACCGGAGATTACAAAAAAGCCATTGCTCTTTTTACGG
>JALVDO010000922.1 GCA_027008975.1 Saprospiraceae bacterium
TTAGCATCAAATAATCGTATATCCCACTAAGGGTTAACAAGGAGTTTGGCAGTAGTCGGACTCCTTTTTTTATTCCCTATAGTTCTGTTAAATATTGTTGAACTTCTTTTCGGTTAGTAACCCGTCCGAGTTTTTTCATGACAAAAGTGTGGGACTTTGTTTTTTCAGTGGGAATAAATGGTTCAGAGGTCAGTAATTGCCCGTTTTTATCAATCATCCAAATCTCGATTGGAGTACCTTTTGTGTAGTGAATTCGCATGCCATCCTGAGCCAGTATTCTTTGTACAAGATTACTGTTTTCAAAATGGACGAAGGCAATGTGTGGCTCAAAAGGGACGTCATTTTCAAGGGAAAATTCGGCAGTTATTGTCTCTTTTTGTATTGGCCGGATATTCGCACAAGCGTAAATACCCAGTTGGTTTACCTCGAATTGATTCACAACTCTTCTGATTAACAAAGATTTCTTATCGCTATTGGTCACTGTTGCCAACGCCTCTTGGTAAGCACTTATTTCTTTTTGTTTCTCACTTTGGTACAGGTCATTAAGAGCGCGCTTTTGCTTTATCAAGGTCGCTTCTCTGTCTTTCAAAGCTTGCTTATACTTTTCCAGTTTTGTTTGATAGAGGGTCAATGCATGGCTAAATTCGTTGCTTGTCAATACGGGATTAACAACTAATCTCAGCGTATTATCACCGCTTGTTAAGGTCAATTCATACTCGGTATCGTTGATATTTTTTATGTTGGCATCCTCCCACTCGATCTGAAAAGCTCTTTCATCGTATGCAGGGCTGTTTTCAGAAATCTGCCAGATTGTTTCCATATAAAGGTTTTTATCAACTCCTTTCTTATCCAGAACGTCCTTTAGGAAAGACAACTCCAACGTTGGCCTGTTTTTATCTCTCGGTTGAGGTTTGATAGGGGGAATAGGCATTGGAATACTATTCTCAATGGCCGATATAGCTGTCCTCTCTTTGGCTTCAATTGCACTTAAAGCTGCCTGATGATTTTTGAAAAGTTGATAGGCCGGATTGTCCGTTTCAATAGGCAAATCTTCTATAAAACGGATATTATCTACGGAAACGTAACTCCATTTTCTTTGGATGGAGTCGAATCTGTATATGTTGTAATCAGGTGTTGGGTCATCATACGAGACAATCATCTGACCGACTAGCTCGACCTGTATGTTTTTATCGGAAACCAAAGAGACCAACTGTCCATCTTTTTGAGCAAACACCTCGACCAATCCATTGGGTTCCAATAGATAATTTTTATTACCGTCTTTGTATCCTAGAGGGATTCCCGAAAGGAAAAAATCGGCTGTATTAATGTATTCCCGGTAGAAAATAGTCACATCTCCCTCCACGAGGTGTCCTCTGTCATCAACAAAAGCGGACGATGGGACAACCAACCTCGAACCGCTTTCGTACTCATAAACTCCACCCTGATTGGCATTAATTGTAGTGGAGGCGAAGCCGGAAAAATCATTTGGAGTAGTGGTGATAAGCGGAGGTGTAATAGCTGCCTTCTGTGCAAAAAAG
>JALVDO010000923.1 GCA_027008975.1 Saprospiraceae bacterium
CAAACCCGTTTGGTGGTTGCGAAATGGACACATTAACACCATCGCAAGTGCTTTGTTCCGAAAGGTCGAAGATGTGGATTACGTACGGGAGCGACTCGAGCTACCCGATGGCGATTTCCTCGATCTAGACTGGAGTAGCCGAAACGGAAAAAGCCGCAAACTGCTCATAGTGCTGCATGGTCTGGAGGGAAACAGTCAAAGGCCCTACGTTCTCGGAATGGTGCGTCATTTCAATCGCAATGGGTGGGATGCCATGGGTATGAATTTTAGAGGTTGTAGTGGGGAATTGAATCGACTGCCACAGAGTTATCACATGTCTAAGATAGATGATTTAGAGACTGTTCTCCATACTATTAATGAGCGAGGGGATTACGATGCTATCGCACTCGTTGGTTTTAGTCTAGGGGGTAGTGTGGTGTTGAATTACCTTGGGAAGCGTGCGGCTTTCCTGCCTCCGATTGTAAAAGTCGGTATTGCCATTAGTGTGCCGGTCGATTTGGTGCCATCTGTCGCCGAGATTGCCAGCCTAAAAAACAGGCTTTACGTCCTTCGGTTTTTGAACACGCTTAACCCGAAAATGGAGGAGAAAATGCGTCAACATCCCGATAATATGCCACATCCGCCCAAAATGCCGCGCACTTTGCAGGAATTCGACGACTGGTTTACCGCCCCTATACATGGCTTTGAGAATGCAATGGATTATTGGACAAAAAGTGCACCCTTGCAGTACTTGCCCAATATCAATCGCCCCTGTCTGCTCATTAACGCAAGGGATGATTCCTTTTTGTCGGAAGGGTGTTTTCCAGAGTATATGACACAGCACAACGAATATTTTCATTTGCTAACACCCGACTACGGAGGGCATTGTGGGTTCCTTGGAAAGACAGAGACAGCAGGAGTATTATGGAGCGAGGAGCGGACATTGGAGTTCGCCCAAAGTAATTCAGGTGGATAAGCAAGGAGTTCACTTTAAGAGCGTTATCCGATTCGTTTGACTTGGAGATTCTGAATTTGTTTTTGACGAATTACTAAATGTTTAAACTATTGTTAATTTTGCCATGGAATAGTAATCTTTTCTGCAAAGTAACGGTTCTAATAAACAGTGGAGGAGCAAAAAGCAAATAAATGGGGCTTGAGTCCACAAGCGCGGTTTGTCATTAGGCGGATCGCTCGATTCTTTTGGAAGTTGGCCTTCCGATTGATGGTTGCGTTTATGGTGCTTTTCTTTATTTTTCAATTACCCCCCGTGCAACGATATTTGTTGGCTAAAGTGACCCGATCTCTAAGTGAAAAACTCGAAACCAAAGTAGAGATTGGAGACATGCACATTGGATTTTTGTCCCATTTTTCCCTAAAAAAAGTTTACGTTGAAGATACCAATGGCGATACGCTATTATATGCTGGTAGGATTGATGCCAACCTCAATCTGAACCCCGTCTCTCTACTTAGTCGCGGACTTGTTATCTACAAGGTGCGGCTGAGTGATATCAGCTTTGTCCTGATGAAGAAAAGCGGTGAAGAGCAGAATAACCTCGAACGTTTTATTGCCAAACTATTCCCGGGAAGGGATGATAAAAAGGAAAAAGAGAAAGGTGGCTTTCAGTTGGATGTAAAACGGATTGGTCTGGAGCGCATCCACTTCCGCAAAGCGGATTATATGCGGGGTAATGTCCTCGATATTGTGCTTGGTACAGGGGATGTTTTGCTTAATAAGGTTGATTTGCCCAATGAGTTTGTCGACATCGTCTGGGTGAAGTTTGACGACTTCCAAATGCTGACAGAGAACCACCCGGTCGATTCCCTGTTTGTGGAAGACGAGGTAGTGGAAATGGAGGATGATTTGGATACCTCCAAGTGGAAAGTTGCCATTCTGGATTTTGACATTAATCACGGGCAATACAGTCTTCATAATTATTTCAAAGCCCCCGTCAAGGAGTCAGCCGATGATGAGATGGATTTCAGGCACCTGATGACTTATGATGTAAAACTGGCTATTGATAGTTTTACCTTCGAAAAGGAAGTTTTTCACGGGATTGTCCGGCATATTGAGGCAAAGGATTCAAGTGGATTTGTCCTGACGAATCTCTCAGGGAGGGATGTTACCGTCTCTGACCGGCAGGCAGTTATCAAGGGACTGGAGATTGAGACACCCTATAGCCATATTGGTGATGAGTTGACGTTTGATTATGATGAATATCTCGATTTTCAAGAGTTTGTGGATAATGTAAAAATGAACTTGAAAGTATCAGAATCTACACTTGCATTGCGCGATATTGTCAGTTTTGCTCCCAAGCTGAAGGGCAATACTTTTTTTACAAAAAACAGAGATACCAAACTCAAAATAAGCGGTCAAGTCAAAGGGGTTGTCAATCACCTTCGCGCCAAGAAGCTTTCGATTGAGTTACCCGATGGGAGTATCCTGGAGGGAAAACTGGGTACTAACGATATAACCGTCAAAGATGAAGAAAATTTTAATCTCAAACTGACCAGATTGACAACCACTGTACAGACCCTTCGGGATTTAATCCCAAACTTCAACCCTGACAAAAAATTTGACAACCTGGGGCGGCTCACCTTCAAGGGGCGCTTTGATGGCTTCCTGAATGACTTTGTTGCGAAGGGAAATATGGTGACGCCCATTGGGAATGCTTCCATGAATATGCGTCTCGATACAAAGCGCGGTCTTGAAAAAGCTTTTTATTCGGGGGATTTGCAGCTTAATGACTTTGATTTGGGACGGTTGTTTGAAAATCGAGATATTGGTGTCGTTAATTTTCAGACGGAAGTGGTTAATGGGAATGGTCTGACACTCGAAAGCATCAATACGGAACTTTCCGCTGTAATCAAGGATTTTACCTATAAAGGTTATCGCTATCGGAATGCAGTGATGGTCGGAAAGCTTCAAAAGAATTTGTTTGATGGAGATTTTTCGATTCAAGATGAGAATATTAATTTTTCTTTCAAAGGAGGCATTGACATGAAGGATGTTGTGCCGCGATTTAACTTTAAAGCTGATATAGCCAATCTCGATTTTAAAGCCTTAAACTTGTCAGAGCAAAATTTGGCTCTTTCCGGAAAGGTAAACCTCAATCTTAGGAACAAAACCCTCGCCGATCTAACAGGAAAAGTGTTACTGACAGACTTCATTATTACCAAGGACGATGTCAAATACGACGTGGATAATTTAGTGGCATTTTCGCAAATTGACTCTACCGGCAATAAGCGGTTCTATCTCAAATCCGATGTGATTGATGCCGCTATTGTGGGAAAGTTTAATGTCGAAAAACTGCACACCACTTTTTTGTCATTTTTTAGAAAAAATTACCCGGAATTTGTCGACCATTTACACCTTAAACTCCCGGAAAAGGACGCGGAAGCTTACGATTTTAAATTTAATATTTCCATCATGGACTCTAAGGGACTGAACTGGCTTGTCGATGATAAATTGGGAACGATTAAAGACTTACACTGGAATGGCTACTATTCAGCTGCGAAGGATAGTTTGAATTTCTCGTTGGATTTGCCCAAACTGCGCTATGACAATATTGATTTATTTGGGATAAATACCAGCTTTTCCGGCAAGGATAGTATCGGAAATCTCTATTTGGAAATCGTCGAGGTGCAAAACCATGAAAAGCATTTGCTCTCGCAAATTAATATACTTTCCGGATTGCGGGAAGACACTTTGGCTTTTCAGTTGAATTACGCCGCTTCGGATACAGCAAGTTGGGATAATATTTCTTTGACGGCAGAGCTGACATTGCCTTCGGAGGAATTGTACCAATTGAGTGTGACCTCTCCTTACTTATCTTTTTTGCAGGATGAGTGGCAGATTGATCCATTTAATAAAGTGGTGTGGGGGAAAGAGCAAATTTCTTTTTCCAACTTCGTGATGAGTAATGGCGTTAATCAGATTGTAATCTCAGACAATGGTACGAAGGGTATGCGTATCGACGTGGATAACCTCAATTTTAATCTGGTAGATAAATACTGGGATTATGATAAACTTGATTTTGAAGGCGTTTTTAAGACCAACCTTGTCGTTGAAGATGTGTTCAAACAGGAACACTTGGAGCTTTCCGTCCAAGGCGATAGCCTTCTAATAAATAACGATTATTACGGGCAATGTAACATTGTGCTTTCTGCACCCGATATTAAGAGTAAAATTGATGCTGACCTGATGATAAAAGACGGCACGCATACGTTGGAAGCCAAGGGATACTATAATCTGAAAGGCCCAAAAGGAATACGAAAAGTACCCTATAATAAACGGGCAAAATACCTCAATTTTGACCTTGACGTCAAACAATACCCGTTGGCTTTTTCAGAGTATTTTATAGCTCCGGGGGTTCAGAATGTTGTGGGAATGTTTGATTTGCACATGACGATGCAGGGTTTTTTTCCAAATCCCGATATTTCGGGCTTTATCAAGACAAAGAACGGGGCTTTTACCATTGATTACCTCAAAACACGCTATTCTTTTGATGAATCTACGGTGGATATTCAGAATTACCTTTTTGATGCCAGCGGTACGGTTATTCACGACAAATATGGTCATGTCGCTACCATCGAGGGAGGTCTTACCCACGATCACCTTCGGGATTTGGGTGTTGATGCCCGGCTGATTGCTACACGCTTTTTAGCTTTGGAAACGACCAGAAAGGATAACAACCTTTATTTTGGACATGCATTGGGAACGGGCGTTGTGGAGTTCGAGGGGCCTTTGCGAAGCGTGGATATATACGTCAATGCTTCGGTTGCCGATAGTACCCATATAGTGATGCCCATTGGTGCAACCGAGGACAGTTCCTCTCCATTAAGCGATGTCCGATTTGTTAATAAACACGCAAAAAAGACCACCGAAAAACAGCAAAATGAATTTGATGTACCGGAGGGCGTTAGTTTTGAGATGGATTTGGATATTCAGGAAGAAGCGGTCATGGAGATGGTATTTGATGAACAGGCGGGAGATATTATTCGAGGGCAGGGTAGGGGCAATATTCGGATGTCTGTCCCCTATGGGGAAGAATTTAAGATGTATGGCAACTATTACATCGAAAAGGGAAGTTATTTGTTTACTAAGATTATTATTAATAAAGACTTTGACGTCAAACAGGGAGGAACCATCCAGTGGTCAGGCGATCCCTTTGGTGCACAAATCAATATTGATGCAAAATACAATAAGCTAAAGACTTCGCTTTACAATTTTATTGCCGATGATTTAGGGTTGGGTACAGACCCCGATATTTTGAACGAGGCCAATAAGCTGACCGATGTCGATTTGACTTTGCATCTAACTGGTGAATTGTTGAAGCCCATCATTAGTTTTGATATTAGTTTCCCTAATCTTGCCGGTCCACTACAAACCATTGCTGAAAATAAATTGCGACTGCTTAAAGACGATCCGGACGAATTGAATAAACAGGTTTTTGCACTCGTTGTGCTCGGACAATTTTTACCCTCGGATGTCGCACTTGGCAACACAGGAACGGCGCTTTCCAATACCGTTAGTGAGTTTCTCTCCAATCAATTCTCCGTTTTGGTGACCAATTTGTTCTCGGAAGCATTTGGTGATAATCGCGTCTTTTCGGATTTGAGTTTTGATATTGCTTATAATAGCTACAATCAACTGGATTATGAATCCGGAAATTTGGGGCTGAGACAGGGCAGTGACTTCCAAGTGAGCTTTTCAAAGAGTTTTTTCGATGGGCGGTTTTCCTTTACAGTGGGAGGGGTCGTCAATGATTATAAAGGGCTCGACGAAAGCACAACCGGGACTTTTATCGGTGATGACGTTGTATTTGAGTATATCATTAATAAAAACCGCACCCTTAAATTGCGTGTTTATCACAAGATTGAACCCGATATTACTGGCAAGGCAGTACAGCGAGCAGGAGTCGGTTTGCGTTATCGCAAGGAGTTTAATTCCTTTTCGGAGTTTTGGCAAAGCTTTAAAAAGGAAGGGAAAACGGTGCGGAATGATGAGCGATAAGAGAAGCCGGTTTTGTAGTGTGAAATAAAAATACATTAATTTATAATTTTATAAAACAAAAAAAATGAATCGATTAATCATTTTATTGGTAATCCTCTCGGGACTTTTTGCCTGTGAGCAAAAACAAAAACAGAATCAGGCTGTTACCGTCGAAAAAGAGAAGACTATGGACAACCCGCTTTTAAAGGAGAGTACTTTGCCTTATGGGGCACCGGACTTTTCAAAAATTAAAAATGAACATTTCAAACCGGCTTTACTCGAGGGAATGAAGCAACAAAGTGAGGCAGTGAAAGCCATCGCGAACAGTAGTGAAAAACCGACTTTTGACAATACGATTCTAGCATTAGAGAAGAGTGGTGCAGTGCTAAATAGGGTCGAAAACGTATTTAATGCACTCGTTGCAGCCAATACCAATGACGAGCTGAAAGCCGTTGAATCAGAGCTGTCACCCCTTTTCGCAAAACATTCTGACGAAATTTACCTGAATGAAAAACTTTTTAACAGAGTGAAGGACATTTACGAGCGCCGAAATGAAATGGGGCTGGATGCCGAATCAGTCA
>JALVDO010000924.1 GCA_027008975.1 Saprospiraceae bacterium
GCTTTACGCCGATACCAAAAAAGCAATCATTTTTTCCTCATATATAAAAAAAATGGTTATCTTGCAGATTGTTTTAAAATAAAGTGCATAATGACTCCAAACCCTACATTATCAGACATAAAAGGGCGATTGAAACTGGGAAAGCTGAAGGAGGCTTTGGAGTTGTTTATTGACTGGACCAAGGCGGATTCCTCTGTTCATACAAGTGAGGTGGAGTTGCAGTATTCCAAATTTCAAAAAAATGAACGCAGTAATCGGGAAGGGATTCTCACTACTGATGAATACAAGGCCGAATATAACAAAATCAACAAAGCCCTAATTGACCTCATAGCGATTTGTGAAAAGGAAAAAGAAGCGCCCGCTGCCACCTCCAAGACAACGCTAAAAGAACACCACAAATACACCTGCGACCGCATCCCACAAGTCCGGAGTTTTATACAGTTGAAAGAAAACCAGGAACAGGAAAAAATACACTTCCTATACCTCTACGGCGGTGACTTGCACGCGCATAAGGGCTGTGTCAATCGCATTGCTTTTTCTCTCGACGGGCGCGATAAAGATCATATTGGCACAAGAACTTCCCAAACGACGCTCGTCAAATCCTTCTCTTTTGCAACATTGGAAGATGAAGAACAGGATAAAATTGAATTAATTAAAAGGCTGATGGCTGAGTTTGAGGTGGTCATCAATGTACAGGATGCTCTGCTCGAAAAAGATTTATCTTATATTTTGGACGAAAGTCCTAGCTTGCAGCAGAAAGACGGCGAGGACAATGTATGTGTGATGATTACCATCTCTGAGGATGACTGGGATAAGGAGGCTACGCCCAAACTGGTGTATTGGTTTATTGAGCATTTTTGCAAAATAAGGCTTTCGTCCAATCAGCCTTCCTTTTATTTTTTCTTTGCCATTGAGTATTACGACGATGAGGGTGAAGTGGTCGATGAGGTAGAGGCTGTTATCCGGACGGCATCCTATGTGCGTCCCCTTCCCAGACTGGATATGGTCAGTTACAAGGACATTAGGAGGTGGTTTAACGATAAATACCGGGAAGTTGAAGAGAATTCGGTAGTGCGGCGGGCAAAGTTAGAAGATAATTTTGGCAAAAGCGGAGACTTCTATATGAGTGAGATCCAACTGAAATTAAAAAAAATAATAGACGAAGTTAACAACGATAATTTAATAAAATGATTAATCTGAATCAACTCAGTTTACCCGAATCTTTTCTGGATTTTGACCCGGAAAAGTACATTGTAGATCCTCATCTGCTGGAAGCGGCCAAGCTCGCCATCGCGCTCAATCAGCCGTTATTACTGACCGGAGAGCCGGGCACTGGCAAGACCAAAATGGCTTTCAAGCTGGCAGATATTTTGCACAAAGCCTCTACCGGCGGGCTGAATTTTGCAGCCGAACCTTTGGTTTTTAACACCAAGACGACCTCTGCTGCCCGGGATTTGTTCTACACCTACGATGCTGTCAGTCACTTTCAGGAAGCCAATATCAAAAAGGCAGAGACCGACAAAAAGGCAAAAGCGAG
>JALVDO010000925.1 GCA_027008975.1 Saprospiraceae bacterium
ACCTTCAGTCTCTACTATAGGATTGTGCCAATTTATTTGAGATGAATCCAGCCCTAGACCCGACCAAACAAAAATCCAATTGCCAGGAATCGAAGTATAGTCTCCGCCAATAGAAACTGCTCGTGTATCACAATCCAACACTCCCGTATCACCTGCATCAAAATCAGGAAATTGAATCTCGGAAACAATGATTTCCTTTTCTGATTGGCATCCGTAATTGTTGGTCACTGTAACTGATACTTCGCCGGGACTATTTACAATACTGGAGGTTAATGTATCTCCCGTCGACCACTGATAAGAGGTGAAGTTTTGTGGCACAGACAGCGTCGTACTTCCATTTTCACAAAAGAAATCATTTCCTTGTATGGAAAACTGTGGCAAGGGGTTTTCCGTAATACTAATACTTGCTTCCCCTTCACAACCATTCACATCCATCACTGTTAATTGATAGTCCCCCACTTCATTGACGGATATAGAGGGAGTGGTATCCCCCGTAGACCAAATGTAGGATAGAAATCCGGCGTCACCCTGAATGACTGCATGCTCTCCCGGGCAAAAACCACTATCCCCAATAATATTAAACTCCGGTAAAGAGTGCTCAACGACCTCAACAGAGGTTTCACCAACGCACCCGGATTCATCGGTCACGGTCAGACTATAGGTTCCCGGTGCATCAACGGTTATTTCAGGCGTATTTTGGTTATTTGACCACTGGTAGGAAGAAAAGCTCCCAGCTGCCATCAACTCAGTCGACTCATTAATGCAAAAAGATAAGTTGCCGAGAATTTCAGGATTCAAGGATTGTAATTCCTCAACCATAATGGCATCTTCACCTTTACAACCAAATTCATCTGTCACCGATACTTGGTAGATTCCAGGCTCATTTACCATGATTGTACTACCGGATTCCCCTGTCGACCAAAGTATGTCCGGATAGCCGTTATCAACGGTCAATTCCGTAGAGAAACCCAAACAAAACTGTCTTAAACCATCAATGGTGAAATCGGGAACAGGATGCTCAGTGACAATTATATCGTTTACGGAAGAGCAACCATTGTTATCCGTTACAGTAAGGCTGTAAACCCCGCCTGCAGTTACTTCGGTCATACTTGTTGTGGCATTATTTGACCACAAGTAAGTTGCGAAACCGCTTTCTCCCTCAATAGCAGCACTAAGGCCTGCACAAAATTCGGTATCTCCTGTAATTTCAGGAACAGCAACAGAATAATTCGAGAGCGTGGTTGAGGAGGAGGTGATGCACCCATTTCCGTCTGTAACGGTCACCGAAACATCACCGATGGCATCCGCTATTATTTGCGCCGAAACGGCTCCGGTAGACCATTGGTAAGTATCATATTCCTGAAGAACGGATAGGGATGTCGAGCCATCGGGGCAAAACAGAGTTTCTCCGTCAATTATCGGAGGGGCAACGGAGTAATTTTCAACCATAACCGCCGTCTCACCCAAACAGCCGTTTTCGTCAGTTACCGTTACGGAAATACCGCCCGGAGTGGTAACTAGTTGAGTCGGAGTATCCTCCCCGGTAGACCATAAATAAGAGGAATAAAGGGAGCTCAGGCCTAAATCAGTCGAAGTGCCCGGACAAAACTGAAGTGCCCCTAATATTTCCGGCTCCGGATTTGGATTTTCTACAACAGTTAAATTAGCAGAATTTTTGCAACCTTGAGCATCGGTGATGGTCACTGATACAATTCCCGGGGTTGATATAGTATCACTTGCCTGAGTGCTTCCACTCGACCAAAGATAATCATTATAAGATGGATTGGTTGATAGTATAGTTGTATTACCTTCACAAAACTCATTATCTCCGACTATGGCCACAGAAGGCGGAGCCAAAACGTTAATCAATATCGACCCCTCCCCCATGCATCCATTGGAATCCGATACCGTAACAAAGACTTCTCCTGAATTGGAAACCGAAATTGTCGGACTTACCTCTCCGGTAGACCATTGGTAAGCTGCAAAATCTCCAACGACACCAATTTCCGTTGACTCATCCGTACATATTTCATTCTCCCCCACTAGGGTAATATCAATCATTGGCACCTCAATGACTGTTGCTGTTTCAGTAGACGAACAGCCATTAGCATCTGTGACCGTCAAGCTATAATCTCCGGGAGCTGTCACAATGATGTCATGGGTAGTAGCACCCGTGGACCACGCATAAGCGTTGTAGGTAGTATCGGGCGCTAGTGTTGTTTGTCCAACCGGGCAAATGGTTAGATTCCCTTCAAAATCAAAAACAGGGACAGGATGCTCAACGAGTGATACAGAATCAAAAGCTTTACAGCCAATTTGATTTTCGACAGTAATGCTGTAAACGCCTCCGGCGGAGACTGTTATTCCGAGGGAAGACTCCCCTGTTGACCATAAGTAGTTACTAAGGCTATCCACTCCAGTTAACCCCAATGTAGCAGAATCGCCACTGCAAAAGGAACTATCGCCACCAATAACCGGTTGCGGACTTTCAAAAACATCTACATCAATATTGCCAAGATGCCAGCATCCATTCACGTCAGTAGCAGTAACGGTATAGTTACCTCCGCCAACGATAACAGAAGTTGAATTTTGAGAAGAATTACTCCACTCATAACCACTAAAACCTGATTCTGTACTAAGGATCCCACTCTCTCCAGGGCATAAACCTACAGGCCCATCCACTGCTAGTGGTGGAAAGGCGATTGAATCCACGTACCAGCTCGCAATGGCGAAACAATCACTTTCATTGTGTACCGTAACCGTGTAAATACCGGGGTCAGTAACAGTTATTTCAGGACTAATGGCACCCGTGGACCAATCGTAGGCAAAATAAGTCTCCGTCAAACCAAGCGTTGCAGAAGCGCCAAGACAGACGATACTGTCCCCTTCAATTTTCGGATTAAGCGGAGGATATTCGGTAATATTAAAATTCACAACACCATTGCAACCGTTCTCGTCAATAACTGATAAGGTATAAACACCACTTGCGTCGACAACAATAGATGGCGTGGATTCACCTGTTGACCATTGATAACTTTGAAAAGTTCCGGGAATAGAAATAGTAACTTCCTCCCCATTACAAAAATCATACTCCCGATCTACCAATCCTATGGGCGGATAGGTACTCACATCTATAGTTGCTGACTCCTGACAATCGGAATCCGTAACCGTAAATGTAAAAGAAACATCGCCCGAAAAACCATCGGGAAACGTTGCAACCGGATTGAGAGAGGTTGGGTTATCAAGATAATTCCCGCCATCACTTGCTACCCATGAATAAGTCATTGGTCCGATATTACCGGTTACTGAAGCACTTAGATTGAGGACATTACTTCCCGGACAAATTTGGAAAGGACCGTTGGTGGTAACCTCGAGAGCGCAGCCGGGCGTAGCATCACAATTGAGATACGGGGCAGCTGACTCGCCCCAAGACATACTAAATCCTGTTGAATTATCAGAAAAATTGTCGACCACCAAATAAAACCCCTGACCGGGTTGCACTGTGATTGCGTTCACAAACCTGTCGCCACCGGCACCTTCAGAGTTATCTCCGGCACCTACCGTCAAACCGGTGTCCCCACCCTGACCGGAATAGGAACAGCGAATTGGATTACCGAGGGCATCACACTCTACATCGGGACCAAAGACCGCGAAATCATAATCCTGACTAGCTCCGGCATCCGGATGAATGGTAAATGTAATGACACTGTTAGGTGGCATTGTTGGCTGAAATTCGAAGTAGTACCAGGCGCTCTGATTTTCTGCAATTGGTGAATCCGCCAGACAACCATTCGAGTTATCCGGATCGGCAAAATCGTCAATTCCAGGCCCCTGCGGATTAAAACCAACGTCTCCATCAGAGCAAATTACCAAGGCATCCACACAATCGGGGCCCTGTCCGAAGGAAGCAAGTGCAGCAAGAAAAGAAATTATTAGGACGAAAAAAAACCTCCAAAAAGTAATACAACTCATAAGAATGATAAATTCTTTTAATAACAAAAAAATTCATCTGATCCGGGAAGAGAGAACGAGTTATACAGCAAGTATTGTGAGGTAAACTTTCCTTTTTGTTGAGATAGATGGTTGCAAAGATACAAAATACTTTAGAAATTCCAAATGTCAATTTTTCAAGTTGCTGAACCAGCACAATTTTAATAAATCCAGAAATATCAATTTGGGACTTGATGAAAGTAAGTTCTTTTCAAAAAATCTGGCAAAAGGGCAAATGAAGAATCGAAAAAGAACAATCAACTTTAATTTCTTCAATCTATGATAGGCGGTTTGCAGTCTGGTTGATATCTCCTTATTATCATCCGTGATAAGTGCCAAATTCCTAACTGCCGCCCGGCTTTTTTCCAAAAAAACTTTATTGGATTCCAGTCCTAGATGTACGACTGGATTTTCAAGATGCCTAATCGAAATTTTGTGTTTTTGTAAGGAAAAAGCCCACAGCGTATCTTCATGGCCATACCCTTGGACAGCCTCATCCAACGGCACACTAAAAAAGACACTTTTAGGTAATAAAAAATTATTTGTCATAAAATGATGAAACGGAGTCAAAGCACGCACTGCGGCTGGTTTAGATTCGCGTTGTGTACCGTATTTCCAGTGCAGGAACAAGCGGTTGTCATCCGGGGGATGCCTGTCATAAATTCTGCCGCCCATCCAAACAGCATCGGTGGGCAATATAGCGAGATATTTCGCCAAAAAATCGGGAGAAACAACTTTAGAATCTCCATCCAAGAACAATAAGAAGTCATACTGCGCATTCCGGGCAAGCGCATTTCGGATTGCAGCCCTTCCAATATTCCTTCCCAATTCTTGATAGTTAACATTCGGGAGTGAAGAAATTTTCCTGTTTTTTTCTTTGACATTGGAGTCAGAACCATCGTCTAGACACAAGATCTCCACCGGAATCAAAAACGCCTTGCTTTGAGCCGATAGTACCTGCACGAGTGCCTCCACTTCGTCGTTATAAATTGGAATAAGGATAGAAATCAACTACGATTATTTTTTTACAGCATTGGGTAATGAAAAGGAGATAGTAGTTCCTTCATGCCCATCGGAAGATGCCCAAATATTCCCACCATACATCTCAACGACCTTTTTACCTACAGCCAACCCCAATCCTGACCCGCTTTGGGTTCTACTGTTGAGTCTTTTAAATGGCTCAAAAATATAATTGAGATATTTGGGATCAACCCCAATACCATTATCTCTAAAATAATATACGCAGGTTCCTTTTTCAGACTTACATCCAACTTTAATGTGTAGTGGCTGCCCCTTTTTCCGGTACTCTTTGGCGTTTTCGAGAATATTACAGACCAGCTCATGTATCATTGAACGCTTTGCTTTTAAGATGGGGAAGGGCGTTTCAATTTCCAAAAAGTATGAAAACTCCACATCCGAAAAAATCTCCTTTTCACAAGTCTCAACGATTTCCGTCAGTTTAAATTCGGTTTCCTCTTCTTTGGCAAAATTGAGGTTTACATAACTCAGCAAATCGTCTAGCGTCTTGTGCATTTTTTTTCCACTCGAAATAATGAAGTCAACGTTGGAAGTTGAGTCTTGTTTTTTTGCAGAAGACACATCCTTTTTGATAATTTGTGAAAAACTAGTAATCGTTCTGAGGGATTCTTTCAAATCATGAGATGCGGCAAAAGTAAATTGCTGAAGGCTGTTATTGCTAACGGCTAATTTTTGGTTTAGTTCTTTTAGGTTTTTATTGGCAATGTCAATTTTCCTATTTTTCTCTTCCAACTCTTTATTCTGAGAGGCTACCTCTTTATAGGCCTTCCGTTTCTGCAAATAATTATACAAAACGAGCCCTAGTAGTCCCAAAAGAAGCACTAATCCGACACCGAAAACCTTAATAATAAAGTTTTTATTTGCTACCCTAATGTTATTTATCTCATTTTCCTTTTCTTTAATGGCAAGGTCGTGGTCTTTTTGAGCCATATCGAATTCAAAAGCAGCTCTGGATTCCGCCAAAGCCTTCTGATTGGCAAGGCTATCAAGTGATCGTTCAATTTTGTTGGCCTGCATTAGATGAGAAAAAGCTTTGCGATAGTTGTGCTTTTTGACATAAATTTCCTGCATTGATTTTTCGTAGGCAAGTTGGTCGTCGGGTGTGGCCTCATCTTTAAATTGCTCAAATGCTCTGGCACTCTCAAGTGCTTTTCTGAGATTACCCTTTTTTTGATACGCATCTGCTAAGTTCAATAAGGTGTGAATATAACCACCTTTGTCCCCAATTTTTTCCCGTAATGCCAAGCTTTTTTTGATGTAAACAATCCCTTTATCCGGATTCCCTAAATCGGTATAGGCGTTTCCGATGGCATCCTGACAGTACCCTATTAATCCCGGATGTGGTATTTCCTCCGACTTTTTGAGTGCCACTTCGTAAAAACTAAGGGCCTTGGCAAAATCTCCCTGCTTGTGATAGAATACTCCAATATTGTAATAACTAAGGGCAGAGCCAATGACATCACCGCTTTCTTCTCGCAGTTTTAACGCTTGTTCGTAATATTCCAGAGCACTCTTTTTGTCATCCATCACCTCGTAAACGCCTGCGATTGCATCTAGGGTATTTGCAATCCGGCGGGGTTCATCATTGTACTCTTTTTTGATTGCGAGGGCTTTTTGAAAATAATCTAAGGCGGTTGTAAGATTCCTCTTTTGCTTATTAAAAAGCCCAAGGTTTTGATAGCAACTCCCAAGTTGAATGTTATTCTCGTTCTTTTTTGCAAACTCCAAAGCCTCGTTAGTATATTCGATAGCTTTATCAATATTTTTCAATTCGTACTCGGCCATCCCAATGTTAATCAGGCAATCTGATAATTGCCGGTTGGCTTTTGTTGCTAGAAAAAAATCTCTTGCCAAAAAGAAATACTCTAAGGCAGAAAATTTATCTCCCTTAACAGAATATGCCAATCCCATATTCATGAGGCAAAGCCCTTTGGATGTAGAAGGGACTTCGCCCTCCAATAATTTCAATCCCTTTTGGCAAAGAGTTAATGAGGAATCGGCATTTATAGAATACATGAGATAAGCGATATCACACAAGATACCGGCTTTTGTTGTGTCGCTTTTCTCATATTCCAGTTTTTGCCAAAGACTATCGATTCGCGATGGTGTCTGAGCAAAGGTCACTATGGTACAACCCCAAAAGAAAATAAATAATAATCTACTCCTCATTAAAGATAGGTTATTTCGCAGAATGCAAGCGCAAGGTACGTACTATTGTTGGATTCAGCAACCAAAAAGGGAGAATTTTCTCAACAATATTCAAAAAATAAGGTTTTTTACAAGGTCAGTTTATACATTTGTGTCACAATATTGAAACGATGAATACGGAACAAATAAAAATGATGGCAGAGGATAGTAAAATTCCTGCTGCGTTAAGAAAAATAGCATCAAAGGTAATTGCCGGGGAACGAATCACTGATGAGGAAGGTATTTTGCTATACGAAAAGGGCTCCTTATCCTTCGTCGGAGCTTTAGCCAACTACATCCGTTATGAAAAACATGGAAAGAATACCTATTTCAATCGAAACTTCCACATAGAGCCGACCAACCTCTGTCTTTACACCTGCAAATTTTGCTCCTATTCTCGCTTGATAAAACAACGAGAAGAAGGTTGGGAATACTCCATTGATGAGGTAATGGATATCGTTAGGAAATACGATAAAGAACCGGTTACAGAGGTACACATCGTTGG
>JALVDO010000926.1 GCA_027008975.1 Saprospiraceae bacterium
GGTGGAGTCTTGCCACAGTACGACTTGGAGTACTATACCACGCTTTTCCGGGAAATTAAAAAACATCGGCCAAATCTACACATCAAAGCACTTACACCTGTAGAATATCATTACATTTTCAAAAAAGCAAAAATCAGCTATGAGGAGGGTATGAAATTAATGGCAGAAGCCGGGCTGGAGTCGATGCCGGGCGGTGGAGCAGAGATATTTGACGAGGCAATCCGCTCTGAAATTGCCGGAGGAAAATGCAGTAGCGAACAATGGCTAGAAATACATCGGATTTGGCACAAGATGGGCTACCGCTCAAATGCAACAATTCTGTATGGACACATCGAATCTTTCCGGCATCGGATTGACCATTTGAGTAGATTAAGAGCTTTGCAGGACGAAACCAGTGGTTTCCAGACTTTTATTCCTCTTAAATTCAGAAATCAAAACAACCAGATGTCCCATGTCTCCGAAGTCAATATTGTAGAGGATTTGCGAAATTATGCTATCAGCAGAATCTATTTGGATAATTTTGAACACATAAAGACCTATTGGCCTATGATCGGACGTGAGACAGCGCAAATGTCTCTTAATTTTGGCGTCGATGATATTGATGGCACCATTGATGACACAACAAAGATCTACTCGATGGCGGGAGCCGAAGAGCAAAATCCGGCAATGAACACCGAAGAATTGGTCACACTAATAAAATCCGTCGGTTACAACGCCGTGGAGCGAGATACGCTTTACAATGTAGTCAAGGATTTCAAAGATGTTGTTTTTGAGTCGGATAACGAGTTTCGAGGTTACACTTCACTCCCTGTCATTTAAGCACTTTGATGATGAACAAAATTAAAGTTACTGCGGTAAGCTATCTGAACACTAAGCCACTTCTCTATGGTATTTTCAAAAGCGACATCGAAAGCCAAATTGACTTGCAATTGGACATCCCTTCCGTCTGCGCAGAACGATTGTTGTCGGGAGAAGCAGAGTTGGGATTGGTTCCTGTCGCAATCATCCCATTCTTAGAAGACGCTCATATTGTCTCTGATTACTGTATTGGCACAAATGGAGCTGTCAAAACCGTTTGTATTTACGGAGAAGTACCCATCGAAAAGATGGATGCCATCTACCTCGATTTTCACTCCAGAACCTCAGTGGCGCTGACCAGCTACTTGCTTGAGAAGCATTGGAGACTATCTCCCAAGCTGTTGCACTCACAAGAGGGCTATATCGAACAAATAGGGGAGAAAATCGGTGGGTTGGTTATCGGTGATCGAACCATTGGTTTGGAAGCACAATTTCCTTACGTCTATGATTTAGGGTCGGAATGGAAAAAGCATACCGGCCTGCCTTTTGTTTTTGCGGCATGGGTCTCAAACAAAAAACTTCCGGAATCTTTTTTGCGCAGTTTTAATCAGGCGCTAAAAGCTGGAATTGAACACATCCCCCAATTGATAAATCTGATGCCCATGAGCAGCAATAATTTTGATTTAAAAGATTACTTTACCAATCACATAAGTTATGAACTGGATGCGCCAAAGCGGAAGGCTCTCCATCTGTTTTTGGAATATCTAAGAGCAAAAAAAAAGAATATCGAACATCGATTAACAATGAATTAATGAAAAAAAAGAATGAGATTGCAACATTAGCCGGAGGCTGTTTTTGGTGTCTGGAAACCATTTTCAACAGATTAAAAGGCGTCGAAAAGGTCTATTCCGGTTATGCTGGAGGCACAAAAGAAACAGCCAATTACAAAGCCGTCTGTTCCGGCACAACACAACATGCAGAAGCTGTCCAGATTTATTTTGACCCCGACGTCATTACCTTTGAGGAGCTTCTGGAAGTTTTCTGGACAATGCACGACCCAACCACACTCAACAAACAGGGAAATGATATTGGCACTCAATACCGATCGGCTGTTTTTTATCACGACGATGAACAGAAAAAACGGACAGAAAAATCCATACAGGAGGTCGCACAAAGCATCTGGGATGCTCCTATCGTCACCGAAATAGTACCCTACACAACCTTCTTTCAAGCCGAAGATTACCATCAGGATTATTATAACCGGACGGGTGATCAGAACCCGTATTGTAGCCTTGTTATCAGTCCTAAAGTGCAAAAATTCAGAAAAAAATATGCAACGAAATTGAAGTAAGGATGAGGTGCAGCAAAATAAATGCACAAATTTCATCAAAAAAAACTTGTAATACCATATTAGTTTCTATATTCGCCCATTATTAAAACGAACAATGAACATGAATGGAGTTTGCTTCGTAGAAGACCAACACCTTATGTTCCTTCCTGCTACGTCCTTTCACAGGGCCGTCACGCTGCCGGGCAGAATCATAATCTATTGATTTTCACGAGGCACTATCCTTTTGTCATTTATTAAATACATCACGCTGGCTACAACCTGATTGTTGTCAGTTACAAAATGAAAGATAAGATGATTATAGGTATTTTAAAAGAGAGAAGCGACAATAGAGTCGCTATTGTTCCGGCTACGATTCCAAAATTAATGGATTTAAAGCTTGAAGTTCTCGTTGAGTCGGCAGCTGGCGTTGCTGCTCTTCAACCGGATGAGGCTTATACAAGTGCCGGTGCGAAGGTGCTAGATAGAAGGCAGGTAATGGAGCAATCCGATGTTTTAATTAGCATCCATCCGATGAGTGAAGACGAACTCAAACAGCTGGACAAATCCAAGATACTCATTTCGGAATTTCAACCCTATAATGATAAGGATATTACGGGGAAATTACAGGCACTTGGTCTGCGAGCATTTAGTATGGATATGATTCCACGTACGACGTTGGCGCAAAGCATGGATGTACTCTCCTCTATGGCTTCCATTGCAGGGTATCGTGCTGTTTTAGAAGCTGCACATCACCTGCCGCGATTCCTGCCGATGATGATCACCGCTGCGGGTAGTATCAAGCCATCAAAGGTACTGGTTTTGGGTGCTGGAGTTGCCGGACTGCAAGCCATTGCAACAGCAAAAAGATTAGGAGCAAGCGTTGAGGCTTTCGATACGCGAGTTGCGGCAAAGGAAGAAGTGGAGAGTCTTGGTGGAAAATTTATCGTCGTAGAGGGCGCAGCAGACGACAAGGATGCCGGAGGTTATGCCGTAGAGCAATCCGAAGACTTTATCAAGAGACAAAGAGCTGAAGTACAACTACGGGCTTCCAAGTCGGATATCATAATCACCACAGCACAGGTCAGAGGTAGAAAAGCTCCTATTTTGTTGCCAAAGGAAACAGTTGACAAGCTCAAGAAGGGATCTGTCATCGTCGATTTGGCAACCTCTACCGGTGGCAATTGTGAATTGAGTAAAGACAACGAAGTAATTGACTACAATGGCGTGACAATCGTCGGTAGCTCTAATCTGGCAGATAGAATGCCGGAGGATGCCAGCTTCCTTTACAGTACCAATATTTTCAACTTCTTAAAGATGCTCGTTAAAGAAGGCGAGGTCAATTTTGATTTGGAAAATGAGATTATCAGAGGTGCCTGGTTTACACACAAATCCTAGGAGCTGTAATTTTACAATATTAAAAAACAATACAAAAATTAAAAATTAAGATATGGAAGCCTTTTATCAATTTTTTAATGACAATATCTTTCTCATATACCTGCTTATTTTCACGATAATCTTGGGTTTTGAGGTCATATCCAAAGTACCAACGGTCTTGCATACGCCGTTAATGTCCGGCTCCAATGCCATTAGTGGCATCGTCATTATCGGCGCTATTTTACTCATCCGGCAAGCCGCTTCGGACGATTACTTTTCTCTTTCTCTTGGTTTAATCGCTATCATTTTCGGAATGATTAATGTAATGGGTGGGTTTGTTGTGACAGACCGTATGCTGGAAATGTTTAAAAAGAAAAAGAAAAAGAAGTAGGTGATAATTTGGATGCATTTCATTAACAATTAAAGAAAAAATAATGGTTTATAATTTTATAATCAATTTAGGATATTTATTGGGCGCAATTGCATTTGTTTGGGGATTACGCTTATTGAGCTCTCCGGATACGGCAAAAAAAGGTAACACCTTGGCCGGAATCGGTATGACACTTGCCATTTTATCGGCATTATTCACAAAAGAAATCTCAGGACCCAACAACTATGGATGGATTGTTGGAGGTGGTATCATCGGTGCCATAGCCGGCTATTTTGCCGCTAAAAAGGTAAAAATGACAGATATGCCTCAGATGGTTTCGGTCTTTAACGGATTGGGAGGAGCCTGTGCCGTATTACTGGCAGTGGTGGAACTATTCTTGATTTACAATAAAGGTCATGCAGCAAGTAACAGTATATTGGTCATTTTACTTTCGACAATACTAATCGGTGGCATCACATTCACAGGTAGTATGCTGGCTTATGCCAAATTGCAGGGATTGATTAAGGGAAATCAGTTCCTCTTACCTAAGCATAACATGATTAATAATATCATGTTGATTGCTTTGGTTGCATTAGGCGTCTATTTATTCACGCTTGGCGCAGGCGCTTCCCAAAATCTGGCTATTATCTTCCTCATCGGTTCATTGATTTTTGGCGCATCTTTCGTTATCCCCATCGGCGGGGCAGATATGCCGGTTGTCATCTCCCTGTTGAATTCCTTTTCAGGTATTTCAGCGGCGGTGGCCGGACTTATTTACCATAACAACATCATGTTGGTCGGGGGTATTTTGGTCGGAGCATCGGGTACTATCTTAACGGTATTAATGTGTAATGCCATGAATCGGTCGCTCCTTAATGTATTAATAGGTGGCTTTGGTGGTGGAGCTTCAACTGCCGGTAAAGGAGGAGGTTCCGGTGACGAAGTCGTAAAAGAAGTATCTATCAACGATGCAGCCATCCAATTATTCTATTCCGATTCTGTGATGATAATTCCGGGATATGGATTAGCAGTAGCCCAAGCACAGAAAGTTTGCAAGGAAGTCGATGATTTGCTTAGCGCAAATGGTGTACAGGTAACTTATGGCATCCATCCTGTGGCAGGTAGAATGCCCGGACACATGAATGTATTACTTGCCGAGGCAGATGTCCCTTACGACAAATTATTAGACTTGGATGCAGCTAATGCAGCGCTGCCTTCCACAGATGTCGTCGTAATAGTGGGAGCCAATGACGTGGTCAACCCGGCAGCAATTGACGATCCGTCCAGCCCTATCTACGGTATGCCTGTATTGGAAGTTTGGAAGGCAAAAAACACCATAGTGTTAAAACGAAGTATGAGTCCCGGTTATGCCGGCATCCAGAATCCCTTGTTCTTTAAGAACAATAATCACATGCTTTTTGGAGATGCTAAGGATACTTTGACAAAGTTGGCAACAGAGTTAAAAGAAATGTAATTTTTTTGGAATTTAAAAACTTAATGTTACATTTGTCTCGCAAATTGGGTATAACCAATTGGCTGTATCCGATTTGCGAGCATTTAATTTTAAATAAACACCGTTTCCATTGAGACTATCGTCCTACTTTTTGACAATACGAAATAGCGTAAGAACCCTTTACGCCAGACATAAGAAAAAATTAATCACCGGATTTGCAACCGCACTTGCCGTGGTGGCGTTCCTGTTTTCTAATCTTGCCATCAAGCCAAAAGTTCATCATTCCTTTGCTGAACTGGGTAATGTTCCCATCACTATTCCTGTGATGAAGTATGGCTTTTCTATTGATACTTTTCAGGTCATCACGGATAAGATTAAAACCGGAAAATTCCTAGGAGATATTTTGCTTGAGCAGCACGTTGATTACCCTACCATTCAGCAATTGGTCTCCAACGCAAAGGATATTTTTTCAGTTAATAAATTTCGTCCGGACAAACCCTACACCATTCTTACAAAAGACAGTACCCAAACAGCTGATTACTTTATTTATGAGCCCAGCGTCTATGAATACATTGTCTTTCATCTGAAAGATGATTTGAAAGTAGAAAAAATAGAAAGACCGGTCACCTTAATTGAAAAAACAGCCGAGGGAAAGATTAATTCCTCCCTCTGGGTGGCAATGACAGAGCAAGGGCTAAGCATAGAGCTTGCCGACAAAATGGAAGATGTGCTCCAGTGGTCGATAGATTTCCACCACCTTCAAAAAGGAGATGAATTCAGGTTGTTATACGATGAGAAGATAATAGATGGAAAAGTAGTGGGTGTGGGTGAAATAAAAGCTGCCTATTACAAGACGGGCAACAATGAATATTATGCCAACTACTTCGCGTATCCCGAGGAGTCCGGGTATTACGACTTAGGGGGGCACCCAATGAAGAAAGCTTTCCTGAAAGCACCGGTAAAATTCTCCAGAATTTCGTCTTATTACAACCCCAATCGCTTACATCCGATACTAAAGTATCGTCGCCCACACTTTGGGACTGATTATGCAGCACCTTATGGCACACCGATTATTGCCGTCGGCGATGGCGTCGTCAGCGCAGCGTCCTACACCAAGGGAAATGGCAACTTCGTAAAGATTCATCACAATGACACCTACGACACCCAATACCTGCACATGCAAAAATTTGCTGCAGGCATACACAAGGGCGCCCATGTTCAACAAGGTCAGGTAATTGGATATGTTGGCTCCACAGGTTTAGCAACCGGACCACATGTCTGTTTTAGGTTTTGGAAGAATGGCAAACAGGTCAATCATTTAAAACTAAAATTTCCGGCGGCAAAGCCACTGCCTGACGAGCAACTCCCTGCCTACTTCAAGGTAAGAGATGAGTACTTACTGAAATTGGGACTGGAGAAGCCAAAAGGCAAGGAAAGTGATCCTACATAAGAGGGGGGATAAGTCACGGCACTTTCAATACTTTCTCATTTCTCTCCAACAAATAGTTCGCTAATTGCACAGCCAGCTTCGCCTCGTTTCTCAGATGCTTCTTTTTAGCTTTAGGTGTAAAATAACGGGCGACAAACCCCGTATCGAAATCACCACTGACAAAGGCGGGATGTGTGGCTACAAACTGTCCAAAAGGAAGGGTTGTTTTAATGCCAAGCAATTCAAACTCATCAATTGCCTCCAATAGGCGTTTCAGGGCTGCTCTTCTAGTCTTTGCATGCACTATCAACTTAGCGATCATAGGGTCGTAAAAGATAGGAATATCCATGCCTTCGACATACCCGCTATCTAGGCGCACCCCCTCCCCGCTTGGTGGCACGAAGCGTTCCAGTTTCCCGATGTTCGGAGCAAAGTTATCTTCGGGATCTTCGGCATAAATACGCAATTCCAAAGCATGTCCATCAATGTTCAAGTCTTCCTGCCGAAATGGTATCTCACGCCCCATCGCAATGAGCATCTGCTGCTCGACCAAGTCGATACCGGTAATCATCTCCGTCACGGGATGTTCTACCTGCAAACGGGTATTCATCTCAAGAAAGTAAAAATTCTTGTGTTCATCTAGTAAGAACTCAACGGTTCCAGCCCCAACGTAGTCACAGGCTTTTGCAACTTCGGTCGCCGTTTTGCCCATTTTTGCCCGCAACTCCGGACTCAAAACAGCGGATGGTGCCTCTTCAATAACTTTTTGATGACGGCGTTGAATGCTACACTCTCGTTCAAAAAGGTGCAAATGATTACCATGACTATCCGAAAGCACCTGAATCTCAATGTGCCGCGGCTTGGTAATATATTTTTCAATAAAGACCGACCCATCGCCAAAAGCTGAAAGCGCCTCACTTACTGCCCTATCCATCTGTTCTTCAAATTCCTCGCTATTTTCTACAATGCGCATCCCCTTTCCTCCTCCTCCTGCGGAAGCTTTTATTAAGATGGGAAACCCAATATCCAAGGCGTGTTCTTTTGCCCTTTTTATATCGGTAATAGCCCTATCCATACCGGGGACCATTGGAATGTTATATTTGGACACCGCCTCCTTGGCTGCCAACTTACTGCCCATCGTCACAATTGCGCGCTGATTGGGACCTATAAATATCATTCCGTTATCTTCGACTAATTTGGCGAAAGCCGCATTTTCACTCAAAAAACCATATCCCGGATGGATGCCATCTACCCCAAGTCGTTTTGCCTCTTTTATGATCTTTTCACCATCTAAATAAGATGCTGACGAGGGATTATCCCCCAGACAAACTGCCTGATCTGCCATCAAAACGTGTGGTGCATCACGATCGATATTGGAGTATACGGCAACCGTCTCAATTCCCATCTTTTGAGCGGTTCTGATAATTCTGACCGCGATTTCGCCCCTATTGGCTATCAATATTTTCTTCATCTGTTTTGTCTATGACAATTTGTAATAGTTACTAAACTTTAGCAAAGTAAAAGTGTTCGAGAAGTAGTATCAAATAGACATCAAAACAACAACATGCAAATCAGCAAAATACCGTTCTCTGACATTCCTCAACTTAGCCAAAAAGACAAAGATTACGCATTGGGAGCCCCCCACCTTCGCCCTTTTTACAAACACGGCGTCAAGATAGAAAGTTTTTCCAATATTATAGATGAGAAACAGAAAAAAAAGGTCAATAGAGTTGCCCTGATCGAGGCACTACAGCAGCAATATGAAGGAGTCAACACCAGTACTGCCGTCCGGGAAAACATCAACGCCCTTGTTTCCGATAATACTTTTACGGTAACGACAGCGCACCAACCTGCCCTCTTTACCGGTCCGCTGTATTATGTCTACAAGATACTGTCAACCATCAACCTCGCACGGCAATTAGCGGAGACCTACCCTGCTTATCATTTTGTCCCGATGTTCGTATCAGGTGCGGAAGATCACGATTTTGAAGAAATAAACCACGCCCATCTTTTTGGAAAAACAATGCGTTGGGAACACAATGAAAAAGGAGCGGTTGGCACCATGTCAATGGAGAACCTTATCCCGATCATTCAAAATGTTATCGAGATGTTGGGGGAAAGTGAGAATGCCCAAAGACTAAGCGCTATTTTGCGCAAAGCCTATTTTGGAAAGCATCAATACGGAAAAGCCGCGTTCCTGTTTGTAAATGAATTATTCATGAAGTACGGGCTGGTCGTATTGGACATGAATACACCGGTATTGAAACGCGAATTTATTCCCTTTATCAAGGAAGAACTGACTCAGCAGGTATCAAAATCCATCGTCCCCAATACACAGCGGGAATTAGAGGCCGCCGGATTTCCCCGACAAACACACGTTCGGGATATCAATTTATTCTATCTTCACGAGCAAACACGCAATCGCATAGAAAAGCGTGGCGACCGCTACCACATTGTAACAACAGACTGGCATTTTTCGGAATCTGAAATGTTGGAATTAGTGGAGCATCATCCTGAGCGCTTTAGCCCAAACGTCGTATTGCGCCCCGTCTATCAGGAGGTGATTCTTCCCAACTTGGCATATATAGGCGGTGGTGGAGAGATCGCCTACTGGCTGGAGCGAAAAGCACAATTTGAACACTGGGACATACCCTTTCCAATGTTAATCAGGCGCAATTCCGTTCTGTGGCTTACAAAAGCAGATAGCAAAAAAATGGCTAAGCTAAACATCGGTATTCGGGAATTATTTGCGCCTTTAGAAATACTGATTAAAAATCACGTTTCAGCTCAAGCCGAAGAAGAGTTGGATTTAACAACCGAAAAACAACAATTAACGGCTATTTACGAAGCCATTAAGACAAGGGCACTGAAAATTGACTCGGGACTGGAGGCACTTATCATGGCAGAGCAGGCAAGACAACTGAAGGCGCTTGGCAACTTGGAGGCAAGACTGCACAAGGCAGAAAAACAGAAACACGAAGTCGCCATCAACCAACTTAAGCGATTAAAGCAAAAACTATTTCCGAAAAATGGATTACAAGAAAGATACCATAATTTTATCCCGTTTTACCTTAAATATGGGCCACAATATTTCGACCATTTATTGAGCGTTTTAGACCCCCTAAAAAAAGGCTTTATTATTGTGAAAGAAGAATAACTTTTGCGTAACTTTCGCCAAAATATCTATCACTATGAAAAATTTAGGAAAACCCGTTCCCAAAGACCTCGACAAACACAAAGAATTGGCAAAAGCCATCACCGGACTATCCGGAAGTCCGGATTTAGATTTTCAAAACACGGAAATTGCTTTTTCTCATTTATCGGATGCTGAACTCAAGAGATCATGCCGGCTCTTCGGATTAATGAACCGCCACTGGCTGGTCGGATTGGGGGCTAAAATCGGCGTGCCCGCCATCAAGCTAAAATTGCCTTTTGTGGAGTCCGTTGTCAAAAACACCATTTTCCACCAATTTTGTGGTGGGACAACACTATTAGAAACACAAGAAACTATTGACAAATTAAAAGAAAAAAATGTCCTCACCATCCTCGACTATGGTGCAGAAGGCAAAGAGTCCGAAGAAGAGTACAATATCACTATGAATGAAACTATCCGCGCCATTCAATTTGCAGGAAAGTCAGATGCAGTACCGGTTGTCAGTAGTAAAATGACAGGGCTAGTCAGCAATGCGTTGCTAGAAAAATTACAATCAGGAGAAAAACTGACATCAGCAGAAAGAAGAGATTATCGAAGCCTGCTAAAGCGTATTGATGCTATTTGTTATAATGCCTCAATCAATAATACCGCCATATTCTTTGATGCCGAGGAGTCTTGGATACAGGATTCAATCGATCATGTAGTGACCATAATGATGCGCCGGTACAATAAGAAAAAAGTCGTCGTTTACAACACCCTCCAAATGTACAGAACTGACCGACTGCAATACCTTATTGACTCCTTCGAACTCGCCGAAAAACGAGGGTACCTGCTTGGTGCAAAACTCGTAAGAGGTGCCTATATGGAAAAGGAAAGAGAACGCGCCGCAGAAATGGGCTACCCCTCTCCTATTCATCCCAACAAAACAGCCACGGACGAAGCCTACGACGCAGGCATCCAGTTTTGCCTTTCCAACTACGAGAAAATCGCACTGTGTAATGCCTCGCATAATGAAAAGAGTAATTGGCTAATGGCTCAATTTATTGCAGAAAAGAAGTTACCAAAGTCGCACCCCCATTTGAATTTCAGTCAACTTTATGGAATGAGTGATAATATCACCTTCAACTTAGCATACGCCGGCTATAACGTAGCCAAATACGTACCCTACGGTCCAATTGCGGAAGTCGTACCCTACCTTATCCGACGGGCAGAGGAAAACTCTTCCGTGACCGGAGACATGTCGAGAGAGTTTAAGCTGGTGCAAAAAGAGATTAAAAGACGGGGCATATAAAAAAGCGGAAGGGAATTTCCCTTCCGCTTTTTCTTTTAAACCAATTGGTCTATCCCCATTCCTTCTGTGGCATCATCATCAGAAAAAGTGTCAGACTCACGATAATAAAGGGCTGTCAGCCCACCAACGATGTATGCAGTGACAAAAGCACTAATGACAAGAGATATTAGTTGTATGAATATAAGAGAAAAAACAGATGATGGCAAAACCATCCCAATGACCGCTTGGATAATCGCCAAAACAATCCCATAAATCAAAGCAACTGCAAACGCAATTAGAGCGTACTTAAATGCTTTATTCCAAGCTATTTTTTCCATACTATAGGACATGGCCTCAAGTGCATTTTTGCCGCCAAGACTAATAGCAGGATAAACAAGTAAATAGCGCATAAAAAAAGCAAAAAGGAAAAAAACCGCCGCAAGTACCAATACCACGGCAACGATGCCACTTCCGGTGATGGCAATCACTGAACCAACAACCAAAGACCCAACAATATAGACTAACAAGAAAATAAGACCAAGTAATAAGTTGGCTACCACTAAACGAATGACGCGATTATCGCTACCCTCCTTCATGACATTTCCAAGAGGCTCATCAACATCTTTTACAGTATTATCTGAAAGAATAAACATGGTATTGTACGCCCAAGAGCCGATGCACCACATCAAGAATATTATCAGCAACCCCCCAAGAATCATTCGACCTAAAGATGCCCCTAGTCCCATCATCATCATTGGTGCCATATTCATTCGTTCCTGGATAGGGGCACTCATCATCGTAATTAAAGACTGTAAATTAAAGCCCATGATATAAACAATGATGGGAATCAAAACGATAACCATAGCTATCCATGTCAATACCTGTACAACCAAGACTTTTGTCCAAATTTTTGAGGCAATATCACCGGCAATTTTTAAAATATCGCCCGATGAAAAATCGTAATCTGTCTTCATAAATAAAACTTTTTAGTGAATTAATAAGGACGAAAGTAATAAAACTTTGGCGATTGTAAAAATATTCACAAAAAAAAATTGCCTAATTTGGGGTTTCAAAAAACAAAACCCTGAAAACATTTGCTCTTTCAGGTGCG
>JALVDO010000927.1 GCA_027008975.1 Saprospiraceae bacterium
CTGAATGATGATGACGAGGGCGATGTATTCAAATTGGAAGTGGTACGTGATCCGATGTATGGTACTCCTGTTTTCCGGATTCAGGATGGCACCCAAACCAGTTGCCCGTATCAGGGAGGTTATCAACGTGATCAGCCAAGATTGAAACATACAGGTATAGAAAATGATCATATCCTTTTAGAGGGTAATGCAGTGGGAGAATCTGCCAGTTTTTTCGTGGATTTGTGCAATGAGTCGAATGAACCACGGACTTATTATTTAAAACTAAAAGCAACTTCTAATTTGAATGGGGCTGTCGTATCTGCTGCAGGTGTTCCGCTCAACGGGAATGATCAGGGGCAATCGTTTGAAATCCCGGGAAACAGTTGCATAGAAGACCTTGTCGTCGAAGTCAGTATGCTTTCTGCTAATAGCTCACCGGTTTATCCCGATTTGGAAATATACCTGTATGCCGATTGTCAGGAATCTATCCAATCCAGCGTTTTTGCCTCTGTTTATTTTGGAAATGCCACTAGTGTGGATGAGGTCGAAAATAGCAATATTTCCAAATTTTCGGTTTCTCCAAATCCAAGTTCGGGCGTAATTAATTTGACATTTGACTTATTGGAATCTGCTCCTGTTAGATTTGAAGTGTATGATCTGTTGGGGCGTTTACAGATGGAGCGTTTTGAAGGCGTTTTGCCTATAGGAAGTAATTTGCAGAAACTTGATTTGCAACAGCTTGCAGCAGGTGTTTACTTAGTCAATATTGAGGCTGAAGGTCCTCGTTTGATGCAAAAAGTGATAATTGAATGATACGTTTTATGTCGAAATAGTCAGTACTTGAGCCATTAGAATAGTAAAAATGCTATATTGAATGTAGAAAACGGCCTTGAGAGAAATCTTAAGGCCATTTTTATGAATGAGCGGTTCATTCCTTAAACCGAAATGCCTTCCGAATAAAAAAGCAGTCAAAATTGGGTCAAAAAAATACTTATTGTGGTTGTATTTTGGAACATCCAAATGATGTTCGTCAATATAATCGTCAATTTCGGAATTTTTGCTTTTTAAGGCGACTTTAGTCCCGACCGCGACCTTTCACACCCTTCTAAATACTGCGATTAAACTATTTATCCATTATTTTATTGTATATTGCGAGAATCAAACAAAATTTATTAATCAAACTTAATATTAAAATGAATAAAGTAAATCTCGTAGTACGTATCCTTTTGGGAGTGATGATGGTCATTTTTGGTCTTAACAAATTCATGGGCTTTATGCCAATGCCGCCACTACCCGAGGCTGCTAATGATTTTTTTGGTGCATTGGGAAAGTCGGGCTACCTCCTCAATGTCGTCGGTGCAGTAGAGTTAATCACAGGGGTATTGTTCCTCCTGAATAAATACACGGCCTTAGCTGCCGTTATTCTATTCCCTGTCATGCTGAACGCCCTGATGTTTCACATATTCTTGGCACCGGGAGCTATCGCACCTGCTCTACTCGCTATTGTAATGAATATCGTCGTATTATTTGCCAATAAAGATAAATACAATAG
>JALVDO010000928.1 GCA_027008975.1 Saprospiraceae bacterium
CATGAATGGGCGCTTCACCGATCAAGTGGTAGGTGAAGTTGATACCTCCAACTGCCGCAATAATCTGCGGGATGACGATAAACATATTGAAGATGCCCATATAAACCCCCATTTTTTTCTCCTCGATGGACCCGGATAACATGGCATAGGGCATCGATAAAATACTTCCCCACGCCAATCCGATCAAAATGAATGACAATGTCAGCCAGCGGGGGGAGGGAATAATATTCATTATGAGAAAACCGATTCCTCCGGCTATTAGGGCCAACATGTGTACGTACTTCCTGTTGATGGGTCTTTTGGATGTGTAAAAAGTGAGCAAGAGTGCAAAGGCCATCGAGGACAGTCCGTAAATCCCGAAATACGCCCCCACAGAGTTGGCGGCGTCTTGATAGCGCTCATTGGCATGGAGGAATTCGGTCTTTTGTTCTTGCGATTTCATATCATAAGAAGACTCTAACGGTATCGGTGCGTGAAAAACATGATCGGTCAGCGCGGGGGTCGACATGCTCCACATGGTAAAAAATGCAAACCAGCTAAAGAATTGGATAACACCCAATTTTCTCATTGTAGGCGGCATATGTACAATATTGCTGATAATACTCGTAAAGAAATTTTTCTTTTCAGCTTTCGATTTTATGCGAAATGCTTCCGGTGATTCAGGTGGATATTCCTTTGTAGTCAATACTGTATAAAGGACGCTAAACAGCAGCACAAAAGCACCGACACTAAACGCTACTTTGACAGACATCGGAATAACACCCGGTGGAGCGGTATTGGAAATGCCCAATCGGGTGATTAGCCAAGGCAGATTACTCGCTATCCAGGTCCCTACACCTATGATGAGCGTCTGAACGACAAAGCCGTAAGTCCTTTGGGATTCGTTGAGCTTATCGGCGACGAGGGCTCTAAAGGGCTCCATGCTGATATTAATAGAGGCGTCCAGTACCCACAGACTTCCGGCAGCCACCCACAATACGGGCGAATGGGGCATCAACAAAAGTGCCAGAGTAGCCAAGACGGCCCCGATGAGAAAATAAGGTCGCCGTCGCCCCCACCATGGATGCCAGGTGTGGTCGCTCAAATATCCAATAATCGGCTGGACAATCAATCCGGTCAGTGGGGCGGCAATCCACAGCGCTGGAATCTCCTCTTGCGAAGCCCCGAGGGTTTGAAAAATGCGGGACATAAACCCTCCTTGCAGCGCAAAACCAAATTGGATTCCCAAAAAACCAAAACTCATGTTCCATATATCCCAAAAAGATAAATCCGGCTTGTTTTTGTTGTTCATCTGCTTGTTTTATTTTCTTCTTTTATTAGAATCAAAGGCGATTTGGCAGGTGCGATGCAATGCCTCTTATCTATTTGTTTTCCGGAGAAAGCATTGTGCCATTTCATATCCGGTGATACGATTTCACCGAAGCGATTAAAAGCCAATGATACGGGTTTTAATCCATTGTTGAGGACGATCATCACAAGGGCATTGTCGTCGTAACGAAAGTACACATAGACATTGTTTTCCGGTATGAAATG
>JALVDO010000929.1 GCA_027008975.1 Saprospiraceae bacterium
TGAAGACGGTACAGGAAATCGAAAAAGGGGAGGTCGTCTTGAAGCATCAGGATGAAAGTCAGGCCTGTCCTGCACCTAAGATATACAGGGAAACCTGCGAGATAGATTTTAACCAGCCAACCCAAAAGGTGCATGACTTCATACGGGGGCTTAGTCCTTATCCGGGAGCATGGACCCAACTCAACGGAAAGCAACTAAAAGTACTGCGTGCGGAAAAGGAAATTACTGACCATGATTACGAGGTTGGTACTTGGCATTCGGACAAGAAGAGGTACCTGAAAGTAGCTACTCAGGACGGATTCGTGCGATTACTAGAATTGCAATTACAAGGGAAAAAGAGAATGGATGTACGGTCGTTTTTGAATGGTAATGTGTTAATGATTGAATGCCTGCCTCCCGACAGAAACGAGGGAGGGAGGGAGGATTGAATGAGGGAAAGTTTCAGGTTTGAAGGTTTCATGTTAATATAATAGCGCAACGAAGTGAGCAGCGATAGGGGTAGAAGCGGTACGGACGATGCCCCCAAAAGGGCAGCGGAACGTAGGAGCGGATGACCCGCCCGAAGGGATCGCCCAAAGAAACTTTTAAATATTATGGAATAACCAAATTTTGAGTACATTTGCCCGATTGATTTTGAGAGGGGGAGATAATATAAATAAAGAATGATGATTTCGATAGAAAATATACACGACTTAAAATTAGTGGAGCAGAGTGCTCGTGATTTTGCTGAGACTTACATTCGTCCGCACATTATGGAATGGGATGAAAGTGAGCACTTTCCGGTGGATTTGTTTCGGAAAATGGGGGAGTATGGATTTATGGGGGTTTTGGTGCCTGAGGAATATGGAGGCAGTGGATTGGGTTATCAGGAATACGTGAGCGTGATTAATGAAATCGGACAGGTTTGTGGATCGATTGGGCTATCTGTTGCTGCGCATAACTCTTTGTGTACTAATCATATATTGATGTTTGGGGACGAAGCACAAAAGCAAAAATATCTGCCAAAATTAGCATCTGGTGATTGGATTGGCGCCTGGGGATTGACGGAGCCTAATACCGGAAGTGATGCCGGGCGAATGAAGTGTGTGGCAGTCGAAGATGGCGATTATTACGTGATTAACGGCTCGAAGACATTTATCACGCATGGTGTGTCCGGTGACGTTGCGGTTGTGATTGTGCGGACGGGGGAACTATTGGACAGTAGAGGAATGACGGCATTTGTGATTGAAAAGGATACACCCGGGTTTACATCGGTGAAAATAAAGAATAAATTGGGGATGCGAGCCTCTGAAACGGCCGAGTTATTCTTTGATAATTGCCGGATACATAAAAGTCAGATTTTAGGTGAGGTTGGTGATGGATTTATTCAGTCAATGAAGGTATTGGATGGGGGACGTATTTCCATTGCGGCACTTTCTCTTGGCATTGCTAATGGTGCTTATAAGGCTTCTTTGCAGTACTCCAAAGAGCGGGAGCAGTTCGGGCGGCCAATTTCCTCTTTTCAGGCCATCAGTTTCAAACTGGCTGATATG
>JALVDO010000930.1 GCA_027008975.1 Saprospiraceae bacterium
ATATCTTCAATAAGCGCAAATATTTTGGCTCCTACCACACCCGATATGGCTGCGATTATTGTTATCTGTCCTATCAAATCATGGGGATAGACCTGCTCCTGTTTCAACTCGACCGGCAGCTTCTCTTTTTTAACCTTTTGCCAATAAGAATACCCACCCATAGCAATGGCGGCAAGTATCCCGATGAGCCAGTTGCCCTGTAAAGAAAAAACAACTCCGGCAGGGTCTGCTTTCAAAGCATCGATATGCTGAAAAGCATAGGGCAATTTGAAGCCCAGCACAAACCCCCAAATGGTATTGGAAACAATCTCTCCCATTGTAGGCGGTGCATTTTTGTTCACCTGCCTGACAGCCGGTGTAAAAAGCCCTTCCTTTGCTTTTCGCTTCAACTCTCGTTGCAGAACAAATGCAGCCGACAAAATGGCCAGGACCAAAAGCAAACCAAAGGTCTTAAAAATAGACAACGCCCCATCGGGAGCGATACCTAAAAAATAGTGAAAAATGTAGGATATATCCGGAAACATATAATTATTTTTTGCAAGTACTTATGAAGAAATCTCAAATTCGGAAGGCCTGCCTCCCGAAAAGGGTTTCGTTTTCAGGCGGCTTGCCCGCCTTCTGACTAAAAGGAGGGAGGTTTCCCACAGCCTCCTGAATTTTTCAACATTTTGCATCAAAGCAAGAACTAAAAGGGTGCAATTAAAGTATCATCTCGCAAACTTTTCTGCAATGGCCAACACACCTTCGATATTGCCTTCGGCAGTGAAGGAATTCAAACGCACCTGTTTTATCTCATTGAGTAATGCTGCCTCCATTGGCATCTCAATTTTGATATAATTATCTGTGAAACCGGTCATTTTGCGTGCATCTTTGTGTCTTTCGAACAAAACGGTACGCTCCTCACCAAGGTGCATTTCATAAAATGCCCGCTTCTTTTTCTCGCTTAGGATGGTAAGCATCTTGTTGCGCTCTCTACGCTCCTCTACCGGAACGGCGCCGGGCATTTCTATTGCCGGTGTATTTGCACGCTCCGAATAGGTAAAGACGTGTAGATAGGCTACATCCAACTCATTGATAAAACGATAAGTCTCCAGAAAGTCCGCTTTCGTTTCGCCCGGAAATCCTACAATGACATCTACACCAATACAGGCGTGTGGCATGACGGATTTAATCTTTCGGACTCTTTCGGCGTAAAGCTCCCTTTTGTAGCGCCGCTTCATTTGAGCCAGTTGCTTGTTATTCCCCGATTGTAGTGGAATATGAAAATGCGGGGCAAACCGCTTCGACTGCGCTACGAAATCGATCACTTCATCCGTACAAAGGTTGGGCTCAATGGAAGAGATGCGAAAGCGATGAATACCATCTACCTCATCCAATGCCCGAATCAGGTCGATAAACATGGCTTCTTTTTTGGGGCGAGTACCCTCGATTACTGCTGTTCCATTGCCAAAATCACCGATATTCACCCCGGTCAGGACGATTTCTTTTACGCCGGTTGATGCAATTTTTTCAGCATTGGCAACGACATT
>JALVDO010000931.1 GCA_027008975.1 Saprospiraceae bacterium
AATTATTTTTTATTTTAAATTCAATCAATACCCAGCGCTTCAAAACAATTTGGTAACCACCCAATGGTCGCAGTTTCTACTTACCTTTTTTATCACTTCTGCTTCCACTGTTGGTAAAATAATCTCAGACTGGACGGCAGACAGGCGCGAAAGACAGGAGTTGAAAACAAAAACCATGCAGTCTGAATTGAAATTTTTGAAAACGCAAATCAATCCCCACTTCTTATTCAACACGCTAAATAGCCTCTATGCGCTGACGCTAAAGAAATCAGATAATGCTCCGCAGATTGTCATTCAACTATCGGAAATGATGCGTTATATGCTGTATGAATGCAACGAATCAAGCGTACTACTCAGCAATGAGGTAAAATACATCCAAAACTATCTGGCATTGGAGCGCCTCCGTCAGAGTGAAGGTATTGAAATCAACTTTCAGGTACATGGAGATGTCTCCGGCAAAAAAATAGCTCCACTGCTCTTTACTCCTTTTTTGGAGAACAGTTTCAAGCACGGCTTGAACAACCAAATCAAAGAGGGATACGTTAATATATTATTGGAAGTGGAAGATGATTCCCTACTTTTCTTTATCGAGAACAGCAAGTCCTCCTCCATCCCCACGCAATCCCGAAAGAGGAGTGGTGGTATTGGATTGACCAATCTGAGAAGAAGATTAAAAATTTTATACCCCGACAGACACAAGTTGGAAATACATGATACCCCCAACTCCTATTCAGTAAGTTTAGAAATAAGTTTGTAAAATAATAAAACAACAACCATGATAGATGTAATAATTGTAGATGACGAACCTCTGGCACAGGATGTATTGGAAACCTACGTTTCAAAAATTCCGGACTTCAACCTGGTAACTAAATGCAATAATGCCTTTGAGGCCAATGAAGCGTTGAAAAACCACAAAATTGATTTGATGTTTTTGGACATCCAAATGCCACAACTCACGGGTACAGACTTCCTGAAAACGCTGGAGCATCCTCCCATGGTCATTTTCACGACAGCTTATCCAAATTTTGCAGTGGAGGGTTTTGAGCTAAATGCCCTTGATTACCTCCTGAAGCCTATCTCTATGGAGCGATTTATGAAAGCAGCCAATAAAGCTATTGCCACCCATGCGAAAGGCGGAAAGGTCAGCGCCATTCCCGATACATCGGAAAAAGCCGAAGACTTCTTTTTTGTAAAAGCCGACAAAAAGTTGATGAAGGTGGCTTATGAAGACATTTTATACATCGAGGGGCTCAAAGATTATGTCATCATTCGTATGGAAACGGGACGTATAATCACTCTTCAGACAATGAAAAGCCTTGAAAAGAAGATGCCTACCGGTCGATTCCAAAGGATTCACCGCTCATACATCGTCAACGTCGATCGCATCAGAGCAATTGATGGCAATATGGTAGAATTGCTAGAGAAAAACCAGCCAAAAAAGCTGCCAATTGGCAAAAACTACAGAGAAGCTATCCTTGCCTTGATAAATAAGAATAGATTGTAGGTTTTTACTGGTTTCC
>JALVDO010000932.1 GCA_027008975.1 Saprospiraceae bacterium
AATCCTGAATTTTATTGACTTTTCGAGTCAAGTTATTTCAGGACAAGACAAAGACATTTAAAACTTCTAAAATCAGTATTCGTTAATCGGTGTTCGTTATTCTATTTTTTTACTCCCAAAATCAGACAGTCCACCCGCTGTTGCGGAAGGCGGTACAAATCACTTCTTATCCGTCATCATCAGGTAGGCTTTGAAAAATTCATCCAAATCCCCATCCAACACTTTATCGGGATTGGTCACCTTGTATTCTGATCTCAAATCCTTGACCCAGCGATCATCGAGGACATAACTCCGTATCTGTGAGCCCCATTCGTTTTTCATTTTTCCAGCTTCGACCTCGCCTTTGGCTGCTCGCTGCTTTTCCAATTCCAATTCATAGAGGCGAGACTTCAACATTTGCATAGCTTTGTCCCTATTGCGATGCTGTGAACGCTCCTGCTGGCATTCTACAACCACACCCGAAGGAAGGTGCCTGAGACGAACAGCAGATTCTGTCTTATTGACGTGCTGCCCTCCTGCTCCACTGGCACGAAAAGTATCCCATTCAATATCTGCCGGGTTCACCTTCACGTCAATTCGGTCGTCGATCAAGGGATGGACAAAAACCGAAGCAAAAGAGGTCATGCGCTTTCCCTGCGAATTGAAAGGACTGATACGAACCAGCCTGTGAACACCATTTTCGCCCTTGAGAACACCATAAGCAAAGTCGCCGATAATTTCCATCTCGACACTCTTATAGCCGGCGACATCTCCATCCTGGATATTTAGCTCATTGACTTTAAATCCCTTTTTCTCTGCCCACATTTTGTACATTCGGTGCAGCATATAAGTCCAGTCACAGGCTTCTGTTCCTCCGGCTCCGGCATTAATCTCAATGATTGCCCCCAGTTCGTCTTCGGGTTTGTTAAGTGTAGAACGAAACTCCAAGTCCTCGATTGCCGCCAATGCTTTAGCGTATTGTTCATCCACTTCCTCTTCCGTGGATTCCCCCTCTTTCAGATACTCAAATAAAACCTCTGTATCCTCGACTTCATCGACGACGCTATCGTATTGGTCAATCCAATTTTTATGACTTTTGGTCTCTTTTAAAAGTGCTTCTGCTTTTTTCGGGTCATCCCAGAAGTTGGGATCCAAAGCAATCTGCTGAAGGTCTTCTAACTTTAATCGTCGTTCAGCGACGTCAAAGATACCTCCCCAGCATAGCCAAACGGCGTTTTATATCTTTCAACTGTTCTATTGTCATATGAAAGTATTTGTTATTGAATAATAAAATAAATAGTCCTCGACTTTGGGTCGAGGACTAGCTGTTTTTCTATTTCACTTTCATCAGGTCAACATAAAATACCAATTCAGAATTAGCGGGAATCTTGCCGGTTTCTCGATCACCGTAAGCCAATTGAGAAGGAATAAAGAAAATGGCCTTAGCCCCTTCCTTTAACAATGCCAATCCTTCATCCCATCCCGGGATAACCTGTCCGCGCCCAAGAAGAAACTCAATCGGCTGACCACGATCAAA
>JALVDO010000933.1 GCA_027008975.1 Saprospiraceae bacterium
AGGGACAGAGTCCTTCAGCAATGCGGTAGAAAGCGATTAGAAGGCTTGTGACAGCATACAAACGACAGAATGCCTGTCCAGTTGGCATTCAGATCCAACATTTGAAAATGGCGCGTAAAATACAGGAAAACAGAAATTAGAACGCGATGACTGGCGAAAGTGAATTATTCGACAGTCTCGTTATCTTACATGACATGTACACTGCTAATTTCCAATGAAAGCCAATAATAGCAGAAAATATTTATTAGTCTTTTCCGGAATACTTCTTGGTTTTCAGTACGTTGGTATTGATATAGACAGCAATATACCATTCACTCAAATTAAGGTATCTTCTCAAGCAAATATACCTTTAGTTTTAACAATATTAATATTTTTCTTTGGCGCACAATTTATTTTTTATTGGTTAAGGCAAAAGAAGGAAGAGAGAATATTCTTTGAGTTTACAACAGCAATTACTATTGCAATTATCGCTGTTTCCCCAGTTATTTACGGCTACCTTAAGAAATTTGGGATTGATTGGAAGGTTATCGTTTCATCAATTTTAATATTTCTTGTTGGTAGTTTATTGGCAATTGCTGTTAACTTCATTATTTTAATTATTTTTAGCCTGAGATCTCCAAAGGAAATGAAGCGAATGGGACTTGGAAAAGTTCCTTCGGCATCAAAAGCATTATTGCGGGCGACTTTATTTATATTAATTCCTCTAAGCGCTTTATTTATCTTCCTACTTGCAAGATATCAACATCTTTTGCCGTCTCCATTAAATAAATTTTGGAGTATTTTTTATTTGACACCTACAATCCTCCTAAATTTTGACAATTTTCTAAACTTTCTCCTATGCATGGGGCCTTCAAAAGTAAGGAAAAAAGCTATAGAGAGGTTACGTCTTATTCGACCCGCTATGGATTTGCATGAAATGCAATACCAATTTATTGGGGCGGAAAAACACAACTATTACGAGTCACAACCGCTTTGCGTATTTGCCAAGGAAGGCTTGTTAGATAAAATATACGAATTGTTGTCGACAGGGGCTGATCCGAACATCCAAGATGGTCGAGGCTGGTGTCCACTGATGTGGGCAGCTGCTGAAGGCCACAAAGAAATTGTTGATTTGCTGTTAGAGTATGGAGCAGACCCAAATGTTGTTAATTATTTAGGGCGTTCTGCAATTATGTATGCATCAAATTATGGGTTTTATGAAATTGTAAAAGCTCTACTTGAAAAAGGAGCTACCCCTAATCCATCAAGTGAATTTACAGATCATCCTCCTTTATCAGCAGCTGCAATAAATGGGCATTTGGAAGTCGTTAAATTGCTTGTGGAGCATGGTGCAAATATTAAGCATAAAGGAAAAGACAATAAAACTGCTCTTGATGTTTCAATGGAGGCTGGTCATGGAGAGGTAGCAAAATATCTCAGGAACAAGTTGCTTGAGTTAGATGAAATTTCTCCTGAAGATAAAACAAATATAATATCCAATATAGATTGGATAGAGAAAAATCTACAAACTAAA
>JALVDO010000934.1 GCA_027008975.1 Saprospiraceae bacterium
ACAATTACTACTTGGCTTGGTATTGAGTTCGCTGTTTTCGCTGGTATTCCCGTTTCTCACCCAATCAGTTGTAGATATTGGTATTCAAAACCGGAATATCGGGTTTATCTATCTGGTATTGCTCGGGCAATTGATGTTGTTTTTCAGCCAGACGGCGGTGAGTTTTATCCAGCGATGGATATTATTGCACATCGGGGTGCGGATGAATGTCAGCCTGATTAATGATTTTTTGATCAAACTCATGCAACTGCCGCTTGGCTTTTTTGATGCCAAAATGACGGGTGATTTGCTACAAAGAATCGGCGACCACCGCCGGATTGAATCCTTCCTTACTCAATCGACCCTCTCCGTTATTTTATCGACTTTTAATCTGATTATTTTTGGAATAGTGTTGTTAATTTACTCCGTTCCAATTTTTACAATATTTCTCATTTCCTCAGTTTTATACGTAGGATGGATTGCCTTCTTTCTGAAAAAGAGAAAAGAAATCGACTATAAAGCTTTCCAACAGTTATCCGTTAATCAGGATACCCTTATTGAAATCATCCAGGGGATGCCGGAGATAAAACTACAGGGCAGCCAACAGAAAAGACGGTGGAAATGGGCGGAAATACAAGCCAAATTATTCAAAGTACAGATTAGCTCACTCTCCATCGCTCAGTATCAGGATGCCGGTGCGTTATCCATCACGCGGCTCAAGGATATACTGATTACTTTTATCGCTGCCAAAGCGGTCGTTGATGGGCAAATGACGCTTGGTATGATGCTGGCGATACAATATATCATCGGTCAGCTCAATGGTCCTCTGCAACAGTTTATCGGCTTTGTTCGATCTGCTCAGGATGCTAAAATCAGCCTCGAACGCCTCAATGAAATCCACAATAGAGATAATGAAGAAGACGAAAACGTCCTGAAAGTAGTGGATATTCCACAAGGAGACATTTCGATAGAAAACCTTTCTTTCCGGTATTCGAGAATCACGCCGAAGGTGCTGAAAAATATCAATATCACCATTCCGAAAGGAAAGGTGACTGCCATCGTAGGGACGAGCGGGAGCGGCAAAACAACACTGCTGAAATTATTACTGGGTTTTTATCCCCCAACCAAAGGCAGCATCAAAATAGGCACCGGTGACCTACAAAATATCCGATTGAAAATATGGCGGGAGCAGTGTGGTGTCGTGATGCAGGAGGGGTATATCTTTTCGGATACCATTGCCAATAATATAGCGGAGAGTGACGACAGAGTCGATCAAAAAAAATTACTCCATGCCGTCAATATCGCCAATATCAAAGACTTTATAGAGGCTTTGCCCCTACGGTACAACACCATGATAGGGGCTAAAGGTAATGGAGTTAGTCAGGGGCAAAAACAAAGGATATTTATCGCAAGGGCGGTCTATAAAGACCCGGCGTTTATCTTTTTTGATGAAGCAACCAATTCGTTGGATGCCAATAACGAGCGAATCATTATGAAAAATCTGGCGGACTTCTTTGAGAACAGGACGGTTA
>JALVDO010000935.1 GCA_027008975.1 Saprospiraceae bacterium
CTTTTTGGTGCAGTGATCTGCACGCTCAGATGCAGTAACAAAAAGGCCAGGCAGAAGCCATCGGCGAACCAAGCCTGACCCAGTGGGCGATATCGTCTTTGGCCTGGTTTACGATGCCGGCACAGGCCGGGACACAGACAAAACCAATCGCTTCGATGATGACACCTGGGTTTTGCCCAAAAAAGGCTCTCCTTTGGATACCCATTAGAACGATAGCCCGAGCTTTTGCTAAATGAAAGCCCGGATTTGAAGCCAAACCTGTCTCAAAGCTCCCATGCCTTCTTGAACCCGAAATACAGAGAACTGCTTGTAAATGAAACTCGCTCTTTTCATTTACAAGCAGTTCTCTGCATTTTTTTTGCCCCAAAAGCAACTCTTTAGACTTGGGCTGTGTATAAGGCAGTACACTTAAGTTGCAGACAAAACTTTATGGAGCAAGAGAATCCAAAATTAAAATCCATTTTGGAAGGATGTCTTCGGTGGGACCGAAGAAGCCAGCATCAGCTCTATGAATACTATTATGCCTATGGGATGAGCATATGCATTCGCTATGCAGACGATCAACAAGAGGCCAAAGAAATGCTGAATGAAGGTTTCTTTCGCATTTTCAAAAACCTCAAAAAATACGACACCCAACGCCCTTTTAAACCCTGGTTGAGAAGGGTCTTGGTTAATGCCTCACTAAATTATTTGCGACGCCGCAAAAAGTTTAAACCCGAAGTCCTCATGGAAGAAGTACACGCAAGCCCGGATAAAAATTCAATTTTAAGCAAAATAGCTTACAAGGAACTAATTGCCATTGTGCAATCGCTTTCTCCGGCCTATCGAACCGTTTTTAACCTACACGTTATTGATGGCTATACCCACGAAGAAATTGCAACGAAACTGGGCATTAGCATAGGCACCTCAAAAGCCAATCTGTCTAAAGCCCGTGCCCGATTGCGAGAAAAAATACTTAAAACAATAAAGAATCAGAATGCCTGAGTTGTCAAAACAAGAACTGGATAAACTCTTTCAGCAAGTTTCCGAGCATCAGGAATATCCCTATGACCCGGAGGCCTGGGCTGCCATGGAAAAAATGCTGGACCGCGAGCAAAGACGACTCCTGTGGTGGAGATGGCTGCTTGGATTACTCCTCTTCTTCATGCTGACAGGCTCATTGTACTTTTGGAGCACAAAACACCCATCACAGCCAAATACACAGCAAAAAAGCACACCAAACATAAACCACGAACAGCCTGTTGTCCCATCTGAAAACACCTCCGAATTTTCACCAGTCAGAAAAAGTGAAAACACTTCTACCAATTCAACAAAGGAGCAAGCCGGCAAGCCTTCTTCCAAGACAGGAAAAGAAAAAACAAAAGAACACGGAAATAAAGAAATAGAAACAAATCCACCTTTACCAGCCCATGCAAGACAACAAGTCAGCATGGAAGAAACTGTACCTAAAACCTTCAACGAAAATTCAACACTTAAGAAACCTTCCAATTCACCCCCGGAAGAGGGGGGG
>JALVDO010000936.1 GCA_027008975.1 Saprospiraceae bacterium
ATTCCGGCATCTATTATCCTTGCCAACGGGTTGTTGCTCTCAAGCGCAGGAACCGACCCCATCGCTGCCGAAGGCAATAATTACTTCGCTATCCCGTGTACACCCGATTGGATTGGCAAAACACAGGAAGTCAATGGCATCTGTTACCGCGTTTACGACAGGGCGTGGACTAGCTTCCGCGACCATAGCCTCTACCTGACGACAACCATCGGTGCGACAGTCGACCTCCCTGATAATGATGATTACCAGGCGTGGGCTAAGCTGCTGGAAAATGTTGGTTTCGTTCCCGACCGGCAGTTTATTTTGCAGGTGATTGAAGAGTACGACCTAGACGACTAGAAAAAGGCGTGGTGTAAATTTGCACCGTATTGAAAA
The DNA here is from genome assembly GCA_027008975.1 of Saprospiraceae bacterium. Lineage (GTDB taxonomy): Bacteria > Bacteroidota > Bacteroidia > Chitinophagales > Saprospiraceae > JALVDO01. Next base: position 376 of record JALVDO010000936.1, read on the forward strand.
ACATTTAGAGGGTTTTCTAGACCGAAGGCAGCCGGTAACGGAGAATCGTTAGCATTAACATTCAAAAACAATGAAATGGAGGTACGAGGAGATATGTAATACTCGGCATTCATTAATAAAGTGATGGTTTGCTCAAAGGATGTCCCTGGCGTTTGATTGCCCTGATAAGAAATGTCTGCCACAAAACTCGTCCTTGAATTGGGATAATAACCGACTTTGATTCCTGCGTTAAAAAGTGGATAAAAATTGGTCTCATTTATAAAAACAGCAGCATTCACTCCGGCGTGATAATCCAGTTGCCAATGTTGATTCATGGCTTTGTATTGTTCGTAAGAAATACCCCCCGATGCTCCATAAATTGTAGAGCGATTTCCTGATTGCGAACGTGCAAAATTTATGATAGATGCAACTTCAAAAACCAAGCGGCTGCCGCTATATCGAATCGCCTGCGTTCCATATAGATAAGAATCGTACAATAATGTAAAATAGGCACTACCCGGGTCATTGATTAATCCTTTCTCATTCAGATAACCGTCAATAGCTTTGATGCGTCTCATCAATCCAAGGCGGGAATCAAATACCCTTTTATAATTTTCTTTAGCAAGCGTCTGCGCCAATTCCATTATTTCATCATGGGATGGAGTATGCGATAGCAGCCCGAATCGCTCAAATCCCCGTAAGATACGCAATGCTTTCCAAGCATTGGTAATGGGTTCTACCCGACCTATTCCATACTGGAGAGGGGCAGTCATCTTGCAATTAAGAGCATCGCTTGCCACTGAAGAATAGCCATTTGAATTGTGATTGTTTTGATAATACCCCGATACTCTTAGCCCAGAGGCTATAAAACGTTTTGGACGATAATAAAAACGGGTTATTGCCCTGATTGACGTACCCAGCCTCCCGGTATTGTACGTGTTTTTCTGCTGAGGATAGAAGGATGTAGTGTGGCGAAAATTTTGTAAATAGTAAAGACGGCCATTCGACTCGTACTGTAATAAAGCACTGTTCTCAAACCGGTAATAACTCAAATCGAGCGCACTGTTAAAGGCATTGGTTGTGCTCACCCCTGAGTTATTTTTACCTCCATTTAATCGTCCGCTCAACTCCAATCGGTCAAGCTGCACATCCGGT
>JALVDO010000937.1 GCA_027008975.1 Saprospiraceae bacterium
AGGCTTTCCCTTCTTCGATAGTATCAATGGTTATTTGCCCTTCCTTTTTTACTGTAAACTTAATCGGGTCAACAGCAGCCTTGGAGCGTAGGTAGTACATCCCTGTCTTCAATCCGCGCTCCCACGCGTAGAAGTGCATAGAGGATAACTTGCTAAAGTTAGGATTTTGCAGGAAGAGATTCATGCTTTGGCTTTGACACACAAAAGCTCCTCTGTCTGCGGCCATATCAATGATGACCTTTTGGCTAATCTCCCAAACGGTCTTATACAAGTCCTTCAAATCCTGCGGAATTTCATCTATTCCCTGGATAGAACCATTCGCAGCCATTAATTTGTGCTTCATATCATCGTTCCACAAATTCAAACCTACCAAATCCTTTAGCAGGTGTTTATTGACGATGACGTGTTCGCCGGAAAGTGTCCTTCTAGAATAGATATTGGAAGTATAAGGCTCAAAGCATTCGTTATTACCCAATATCTGGGAGGTCGAAGCGGTTGGCATTGGTGCCAACAAAAGGCTATTGCGCAAGCCATCTTTCTTTATTTTTTTCTTCAATTCCTTCCAATCCCAACGGTCGCTTGGTGTTACGCCCCACAAATCGAATTGCAGCAAACCTTCACTAGCCGGTGAACCGGCAAAGGTTTCATACGGACCGTATTTTTTTGCCAATTTATTGGATTCCGAAATGGCAGCGTAATAAATAGCTTCGAAGATGTCGCGATTTAACTGTCGAGCTTCAGGGCTATCGAACGGAAACCTCATCTTGATGAAAACATCAGCCAACCCCTGTACGCCGATACCAATGGGGCGATGTCGCATATTGGAGTTACGCGCTTCGGGGACGGGATAATAATTGACATCAATGACTTTATTGAGATTTCGGGTAATCACCCGTGTTATCTCCACCAGTTTGTCGAAATTGAACTGCTTATTTTCTACAAATTTAGGCAGGGCGATAGATGCCAGATTACAAACGGCCACTTCATCCTTGGAGGTGTATTCGAGTACTTCTGTACAGAGGTTGCTGGAGCGAATGGTACCTAGATTTTTTTGGTTGGATTTTTTATTGACAGCATCTTTGTACATGATATAAGGTGTACCTGTCTCGGTCTGTGCCTCCAATATGGCAAACCATACATCCTGTGCCCGAACAACTTTTCGTGCCAGTCCTTCCTTTTCGTACTTGTGGTAGAGGGCTTCAAACTCTCCGCCGTAACAGTCGAACAGGTTTTTGGCTTCATTGGGGCAGAATAGCGACCATTCTTCGTCGTTCTTTACCCGCTCCATGAATAAATCCGGTATCCACATGGCATAAAACAAATCCCTCGCCCGCATCTCTTCTTTACCGTGATTTTTTTTCATCTCCAAAAACTCAAAGATGTCGGCATGCCAGGGCTCTAGGTACATGGCAAATGCTCCCTTTCGCTTACCGCCGCCCTGATCGACATATCGTGCGGTGTCATTAAATACCTTTAGCATGGGAACGATGCCATTAGAGGTGCCGCCCGTTCCTTTGATATAGCTACCCTTTGCTCTTACATTGTGGATTGATACGCCTATCCCTCCGGCAGATTGCGAAATCTTGGCACAACGTGTCAGCGTCTCAAAGATACCAGAAATACTATCATCAGCCACCGTCAGTAAAAAGCAGGAGGACAACTGCGGCTTGGGTGTTCCGGCATTAAATAGGGTAGGAGTGGCATGGATAAACCACTTGTCTGAGATGAGATGATAAGTCTCAATCGCAGCGTCAATATCCTCACCGTGAATACCGACTGCCGTTCGCATAATCATGTGTTGAGGACGCTCAACGATTTGCCCATCCATCTTTAGCAGGTAGGAACGCTCCAGCGTTTTGAACCCGAAATAATCAAAATTATAATCCCGGTCATAGATAATGGCAGAGTCCAGACGATCCTTGTTTTTCAGGATAATATCAAGTGTCTCGTCGGCTATCAATCCTGCCTTTTCACCCGTTTTAGGATCGATGTAAGCGTGGAGGGCTGTCATTGTCTGCGAAAAGGATTTTAAACCCATTTTCATGGTGTTTTTGTGTAAATTGGACACCGCAATTCGAGCTGCCAAGATAGCATAATCCGGATGGGAAGTCGCCATAGAGGCTGCAGTTTCTGCTGCCAGATTATCCAGTTCTGTCGTTGATACACCATCGTATAGTCCGAGAATAACTTTCTTGGCAATGGTGATGTAATCTACAAAATCGGGATTGAGCCCGTAGCACAATTTTTTTATTCTAGCCGTGATTTTATCAAAGCTAACATCTTCGGTTTTACCGTTTCTTTTTATTACTTTCATTGATACTTTTTTACCGTGTTGTACGAAAAATCAAATTTTCATCATCATTAAAAAAATTGTCAACCTGTGGCAAACAGACAGACAATAATAAGTTGATACTTTTTTTTAAAAATCTTCATCGAGGGAGAATACTTGTTTTTCTCTATCGGAATTGACCCCTGCTTTTTGATAATCGCCCACTCTTTTTTCAAAGAAATTGGTCTTGCCCTGAAGGGAAATCAAATCCATCCAAGGGAAAGGATTTTCGACGTGATAGACTTTTTCGACGTTTAAGTCACCGAGTAATCTATCTGCCACGAACTCTACATACTGACACATCAGTTCAGCATTCATTCCTATCAAATTGACGGGGAGGGCGTCGGATACAAATTTCTTTTCCAGCTCGACGGCATCCATAATGATTTTGTGGATGGTCTCTGTCGGGAGTTTGTTTACGACATGGTTATTATACAGTAAGCAGGCGAAATCGCAATGCATACCCTCGTCTCTTGAAATCAACTCATTGGAGAAAGACAAGCCCGGCATCAATCCTCTTTTCTTTAGCCAATAAATGGAGCAGAAAGAGCCGGAGAAGAATATTCCTTCGACTGCAGCGAATGCGACGAGCCGCTCCTGAAAGCTGCCGTTCTCAATCCAGCGCAGAGCCCACTCGGCCTTTTCTTTGACAAATGGAATGTTTTCAATGGCTTTGAAAAGGTAATCCTTCTCTTTCGGGTCTTGGATATAGGTATCAATCAACAAGGAATAGGTCTCGGAATGTACATTCTCCATCATAATCTGAAAGCCGTAAAAAAACTTGGCTTCGGTATATTGTACTTCATTGACAAAATTTTCTGCCAAATTTTCATTGACGATGCCATCGCTTGCCGCAAAAAAGGCAATAACGTGCTTGATAAAGTGCCGCTCATCATCGTTGAGCCTGTCATTCCAGTCTGTTAAATCTTGAGAAAGGTCAATTTCTTCTGCTGTCCAGATGGAAGCTTGCTGATTTTTGTAAAACTGCCAAATGTCGTCGTGCTCTATTGGGAAAAGCACGAAGCGATTCGGGTTAGGTTGTAGAATAGGTTCTAATTTTTTGGTCATTTTAAATGTTTTTTAAATAGTACAAATAAATTACATCCTAATGGTCAATGCACAGCTTGTCCATACCGAAAGTATAGGAGGAGTATAGTCGCCTGAATAGTTTACTAGAATGGAAAATCTACCTGTTAGGCATAGGAAGTAATCCCTATGCTTTTCCAATCGTTTTCTCATGAGTGTATGTTGCACTAGAAGCGCTTTGCGGAGGCTAAGATAAAGTAGTTTGGTAGAAAAAAGTGTAAAAGTTATCCACAAAATGTGGAAAAGATACATATTTTGGTGATTGTCATAGCTTTATAAAGATATTGATTTTATCCACAAATGTGGATAACTTTTTGTACTATTAATTACTATCTTTGCCCCGCATAAAAAAATCATAGCATGAGTATCGAAAAAGAATTAAAGGAAAGAAGCGGGAACGCTTGTGAATTATGTGCTACAGCAGATGGATTATCTGTTTACGTCGTACCTCCAAAAGCAGGAGATAGCGCGGAGGAGTGTGTATTGGTCTGCAATACCTGCAAGGCGCAACTCGAAAACCCGGAACAGGTAGATGCCAACCATTGGCGATGCCTTAATGACAGTATGTGGAATACCGAACCGGCGGTGCAAGTAGTCGTGTATAGAATGTTGCGACAGTTGAGCTCTGAAGGGTGGCCGGCCGATTTATTAGACATGATGTACATGGAGGACGACACTGCCAAGTGGGCAAAAGCGATGGAGGAAAGCGAAAGCATTGCCAAACACGTTGATACCAATGGTGTCGAACTGCAGGCGGGAGATTCGGTTGTACTAATTAAAGATTTAAAAGTAAAGGGCACCAGCATGGTCGCTAAGCGCGGAACGGCTGTACGCAGGATTTCATTGGTTGCCGACAACCCCGAGCACATCGAGGGGAAAGTCGATGGGCAGCGAATCGTCATATTGACAAAATTCGTCAAAAAGTCGTAACATTTCCATTGTCCGGTCACCAAGATAGGATATATTGGCGACCGGACGGTTATTTTTAGGAATCAGAGTACTGCCGATGAAACAATAATCTGGTTTTTTGTCATCGACTGGCGTTTATGCTGTTTTCATTTGGCTGGTTTTAGTTTTATATCAATATAGCTTTTATGGTAACGCCAATGTTCGTACATTTGCAAACAAAGAAAATACATTTCGATGACATTTTCTTGACAATTACACGAAACAGGGGTATTTCGTGACGAAAGGGGTATATGGCAGTACGAAAAAAAATAGACACAGTTCTAAAAAGGGGGATTTGGGTACTTTTTCTCTTTTTGCCGTTTATTGCATTGCCCCAAATACCTTCCCACTGGTATATGAATCAGGAGAGCGGGCTGCCCTCAAATACCGTTTACAGAGTCACTCAGGACAAGGAGGGTATCGTCTGGATTGCAACCTCCTCCGGCCTTGTTCAATACAACTCTATTGAGTTCACCTACTACGATAATGATACGCTTCGCGACAAGGAATTTATTACCGTCAATCTGGATTCGCTCAACCGGATATGGGTTACAAATACCTCTAAGCAGGTAGCTTATGTGGAAGGGGGACGGCTTCGGATGTTTGATTTTTTACCACAAAACAAAAATATTGTCAATTTAGGGTTACATTTTACGAGCAGATTTTTATATCTGACAATTCTTTCATATGCAAAAGCAAAGACTGGTAAGGCAAAATTACAACATTATTTTTCACTATATCAAGTTCCTTTGGAGGATGTTAACAATAAAATTGAACTAGAGCATTATTTAATCCATCGAGGGGTAGATGCTATCACTAAAACAATCCAGACAAGAGATGGTAAAAAATTTATCATTGGGAGAAACTTTGCGTTGACATACTCTTCAAAAAAGAATGTGACTCCCCTTGTGCCAGATGAGATTGTCAATGAACTGAGAGACTGGGGTGGAAAAAAAATTACTTACAAAAATTTAGATGAAAATTTCTTTTCTATTTTTGGAAAAGAAAGATTTGTTTTTTGGACTGCAAAAGGCGATGTGATCAAAGGAGAAATTCATAAAACCATTCATGATGTAAGTAAAGTTGGTAACAAAATATGGTTGTTAACAACAGGGGGAATTCTTTTGTTTGACATACAAAAAAGTAAACTATTACCTAATCCCATTTTTGAAAATATATCTTTTAGTACAATTAATCAGGATGAGGAAGGGAATATTTGGCTAGGAACACTAGATCGGGGTATCATTTTGATTCCCTCTAAGCGAATTCATGTTGCTAGTTATGAGAAATCCCCATTTTTTAGCCTTTTTTACAATCATGAAGCAAATTTTTTATTAGCAGGGGGTAAAAATCAATTGCTTTCAATTTCAAGAGACAATTTAATTGAAGAAATAACCATTCCGGAAAATACGGGAAGGTTATTGTCGATTTTTGGTAAAAAGAATACAATTGTTTTTGCTTCTGATAATGGTTCATTTTGGAGTAAGTCTCCTTTGAACGAATTTAAGATAATACCCTCTTCAAAAGCCTCAAAAAAAATCCTCATTGATTCAAAAGATCATTTATGGTTGGGAAGGTACAATTGTCTGGCAGAATATGCTCCCAAAAACTGGGGCGGAGACACCTCTTCTAACAAAATCAATATTGGGAAGACTATTGCAATAGAGGAAGTTCTTTCTAACCAAATTTGGGCGGGGACATTGAATGGGCTTTACGTTGTATCCAACGGGAAGCTTTTACCCGAACTACCTCTAGACACCATTCCTCTATTCGTCAGCGACATAAAAAAAGCAAACGATTCAACGGTTTATGTCACCACTTGTAATGCAGGTGTATTTCAATTATCTACAGATGCTAAAAGCGTTGCCCCCCTTCCCCTTCCATATCAAGATTGCTTCAGTACCGTTTTTTGTGAAGGAAGTGAGGTTTGGATTGGTGGAAGCAGAGGAATCATCTATTATAACACAGAGGATAGTACTCATTTTTTAATCAACCACTACAATGGCTTACCCTCCGATGAGATAAACGATTTGACGGCATGGGGGGATGAAATTTGGGCTGCAACGGCTAAGGGGCTTGTTCATTTTTCA
>JALVDO010000938.1 GCA_027008975.1 Saprospiraceae bacterium
GACGCTTCTGGTACCACTTTCAATATCGACATCAAGCTGCATGATGGGTTTATTGGTGCCTGAATTGACGTATTGACCATCGCCAATCTTGACACTAAATTGTAATCTACTATCAGCCTTCCCGTCGCCCATGAATTTGCCAATGGCCATTAGGGAATAGGCAAGCGTCTGGGTGCTGTACCAGGAGTTGCTGTTTAGTTGCTGCGAAAGATATTTTACCGTCTTTGCCGCACCTGTTTTGTCCTTGAGCAGCAATTGTGTCTCCAGTATCATTGCCATATCCCTGACATCAGAGCCATAGGTATAGGATAACTCCCGGTAGTAGGGAATCTCCGGTGCGTTGGCTCCGGTTAGTTGCTCCGCCTGAGCCATCTGCCCACTAAGCGCATAGGCTGCGGCCAATCTCCACTTGGCTTTGACAGAGAGGCTTTTTACCGACCGGAGACGGTTCATAGCTCCCATTTCGGGCTTTCCGTAAAGTGCCAGCGTGAATAAGCGATACGCCTGCGTCAATTCATTGCTACTCCTGTCGTAAAAGCCGTATTTTGCAAATTCTTCACTCCACATATTGGCGGCTTTCTTTTGGTATCGCGCCCAGTTGTTAAGCAGGTTGTCGGGGACGGCATAACCCAATTTTTGAGCTTCAATCAGGAAGTGACCTGCATAATTAGTCGCCCATTGGTTATTATCTGTCTGCCCGGGCCAGTAGGCAAATCCCCCTTCATTGGTTTGGAAAAGTCGAATGCGCGAAATGGTTGCCTGAATGGCTTTCGGGATATTTTCCTTTTGCAGGTCATTCAGCTCAACCAATTTGTTTAAGTATAGCTGTGGGAATCCGCTGGAGGTCGTTTGCTCGATACAACCATAAGGGTAATGCAACAAATATTTTAAACGCTTTTCCAGTGACATCGGTGGAATGCTGGATACTTCCAGAAGCCCCTCATTGGTGCCTTTCATGCCAATAGGGATAAAATCCTGTGTCCAGGTCGCTCCCGGTTCGACAACTCCATCATAGACTTTAGTGGTGTAAGGATTTGGATTGCGAATTTCGACTTGAATCTCTGCATAGGAAGACTCCTTGCCCGAGGTGGATTTGACCATAAAATGCGCCTCGCCAACTTCCTCGCCCACTTTGAATTCAAAATTGGCAACCTGATCTCCTGTTTTGCTGAAATGCAGATTTTGTTTTTTCCCTTTCGGGAATGTGACAAGTCCGTTTTTATCTTCTACCGTTATTTGCACATCTTTTATGTTCTTTTTCATCGCAAAAACATCAACAGGCAGCTTGACCGTTTCGCCCGGACTCAATACCCGCGGAAGCGTTGCCAGTACCATTAATGGTTTTTTGACGGCAATGGTCTTTTCGGCATGGCCGTAAGCTTTGTCATTAGCGGCAGCAACAACCATAGCCCGCACAGAGCCGACGTAATTGGGCATTTTTAGCTCGTGGGTGGCTGTTTTTCCTTTCTTTAAATGAAAGGGGCCGAGGTGTAGCACGACGGGCTTA
>JALVDO010000939.1 GCA_027008975.1 Saprospiraceae bacterium
GTTACCATCACTCCTCCAAGGTCAGAACCGCCAATACCGATATTGACAATGTCCGTGATGGGCTTGCCGGTATAACCTGTGTGTGGCGAATCGACAAAGGTCTTTATTTGGGCTAATACCCGATTGACATCCGGCATGACATCCTTTCCATCCACCAAAATGGGGCGATTACTCCGGTTGCGCAAAGCAATGTGCAGCACCGCCCGATGCTCTGTCTGGTTGATGCGTTCTCCTCCAAAAAGTGCATGAATACCCTCCCGAACGCCCGACGTTTCTGCAAGCTGTAATAACAGACTCAACGTCTTATCAGTTATCCTGTTTTTGGAAAAATCCACAATCATCTCCTCAAAGCGACGCGAAAACCGATCGAATCGGCCGGCATCATCTGAAAAGGCTTCCCGCATAGACCAACCATTCATTTCTTCTTCGAAATGAGAGGTCAAAGCCTTCCATGCAGTTGTTGATGTGGGATTGATACAAGGGAGCATAGTTGTCGCTTTATTGACGCTTGAACCTCAGTTCTCCCTTGAGGGATTTGATTTTCATCAATTTGCCATCCTCGCTTACCTCATAAGCGGTTGCATTGTTGAGCAAGTCTAAGTAGTACATCTCCTGAAGCGCATAATCCTTGCAAGTCTGCCGAGGAGCCTGAACTCCAATAAAGCGGATGGTACCATCCTTTCCTTCTTCATATTTTCCAATGAAGTTATTACATCCGGCAAACCCACTGGCCTTTCCATCTCTCAATATGAGGTACGGTTTCTTCTTTTCGGAGGCTATTGCAGCTGTCTCTTTGTTCTGATAAGTGAAATCCGTCAAGTCCCAGTGTATCATTCGTATGGATTGCATGACCTCTGAAGGTTTTTCTGTCTTCTCCAGCTTTGGTAATTCGGGCTTCTTTTGAGCATTATTGCCACAAGCTGTAAAAGTAGTAATCAATGCCAGGGCAAAAAGCGTTTTTATTAGTTGCATATTTTATGAATTAGAATTAGAATTAGAATTGAAAATTTAAATGAAAAATTATAAATTTAAAATCAAGGATGCTGCCCTGTGCTGATAACACGGTTCATCAGTACAACGCAGTTCGTCAGTAGTAGGATTCCATTTCAAAAACCAATTTCACTATTAAATTTAGCCTTTATAATTTTGAATTTAGCCTACTGACGAGGCTACGCCTGTCAGCATCTTTGATTTAAACTTTAGCCTTTAAACTTTAGCCTACTGACGAGGCTACGCCTGTCAGCATCTTTGATTTAAACTTTAACCTTTAGCCTTTAACCTACTGACGAGGCTACGCCTGTCAGCATCTTTGATTTAAACTTTAGCCTTTAGCCTACTGACGAGGCTACGCCTGTCAGCATCTTTGATTTAAACTTTAGCCTTTAAACTTTAAAGGAACTTCACTCACCATCCCCAACAATAAACTCCTCCCGAAGCACCCCTTCCAGTTCTTCATAAGGAATCGAAAACTCGATAGTTCCCATAGAATAGGGCGCAATTTCGTAAGGATTATAGAGAAAATCAAGTCCATCTTTATTTATTGCAAAATTTCGCGTAAGCACAAAGAGAGAATCCATCTCAAATCCCTTGTCGAAGAATGTTTCATTATCTTTTATATCATTGGCTAATCGAAAGGATTTTTCTGCAATTATCAGCAATTGGTCAAAATCAGTTGTAATGTCCTCAAGGGATAATTCTTTACCGGTATCAGTGCGATAATTGTGGTATTTCACCTCGCTATTAGGGTGTGCACCGCCCATATACGAGCTAAATCCCACTGCGATTGAGACCAGTTTAGGCGTTTGATAAACCAAATCTGTCGTGATGTCCATATTCCAGGGGTAGGAGGGATAATCTGCATTTTCTTTGTCGTAGTCATCCAAAAATTGCTGTGCCAATTGATCTATCGTGAAAGACTCATTTGTCAGTTCCGAAATATTGAGGCTGCGCCGTATCAGTATCTCAATGGTGTCGTTCATTCGCCTTGCCGCATCCGGGCGAATGCTATCCGAAAATCGCAGAAACTGAACGCTCACTCTAGCACATTCAAGCGTATCACCTTCACAAGCTTTGTTCTTCCACTTTTTCATTTGCAGGTGAGTGCGTAGCGGCTGGAGTTTTGCTTCTTCAACAACTTCTTCCCGTGGATTTAGTAAAGGGCAATTAAAATAAAAAAATGCTCCCCCCACGACAAGCAATCCCAATACAACGGCAATAATAGTGTTTCTTTTCATTATTTATTTTTTATTGAATGTAGTTTTAACAACTTGCCGTGCTCCAACGATGATGATGGCTTTTCCATTTCCTATATTATTTTCAATTGTTCTTTGATACACTTCTTTTTTATGTAAAAAACAAATTATCGTAATGACAAAAAGATATTATAGTAGCTCCGTTTGCTTGTACACATTACTGTTTTGTATGCTTAATAACCAGGGGCAAGCGTTTAATTTTCGCAAAAGTACGAATTTTAATTGGAAAGGTGAAAATTCAAACCTGAAAGCCTTAGTCTTTATTTTTTAGTAACTACTTACTACCTCATACTTTATGTTTGCAATTTGGTGATAAGGGGATAAAGGGAACACGGATGACCCTGACGCCCTGACGCTATCGGTCAGGACAGGCTGGTCAGGGCATACACGGATTGAACGGATTTACACCGATTTTACATCATCAACACGGTATTTTACACGGATTTTTTTGGTCTGACGACTAAAGTGAGATAATATCAAATAATAATTAATGTAGTTGAATCTGCACACGTTTTTGCGAAAGCAAAACAAAATCCGGGCCAATTCGCCTCCGTATGGATTAAAATCTAACTGTCCTGCTGGGAAAATATCTGTTCTGATCCGTTCAATCCGTGTCATCCGCGTTCTCCTTCCCCCAAGGTAAGTAGTTACCATTTTTTATCTTTTTTGAATCATTTATTATTTTAAATTATACCCACTTAGCGACAAAAAACTACCTTTGCACAATTAATTCGTCAAACCTGCCGCTTAATCTGAGCTTGCTATGATTATTTTCTTTAAAAGTATTACCGATTCACTTATTGCCATTCAGGCAGAACGCAAATTTTCTACGGCTGATATTTCAAAACTCATCTGGTTGTTGGGTGATGCTACTCCCTTGGACGAGCAAAATGTCAAAGGAGTTTTTCTCGGTCCAAGAGCAACCATGATTACGCCCTGGAGTACCAATGCCGTGGAAATAACCCGGAATATGGGTATCGAAGGTATCACGAGAATGGAGCGGTTCACACCCCACATCTCCGGCACACAATACGATTTTTTGCTCTTTCAGCAATACGACGGATTGGGGCAAGATATTTTTGATATTAATATTGAGCCTGCACCGGTTTTGTATATTGATGACATTGCTGCATATAACAAAAAGGAAGGATTGGCACTTAGTGATGAGGAAGTCGCTTATCTCGATACCGTCGCCGAAAAGATAGGACGGAAGCTGACCGACTCTGAGGTTTTTGGCTTTTCGCAAGTCAATAGTGAGCATTGCCGGCACAAAATATTCAACGGTACATTTGTCATCGATGGGGAGGAGATGCCGGAGACACTTTTTCAACTCATCAAAAAAACATCGCAGGTACACCCCAATAATATTGTATCAGCATACAAAGACAATGTGGCTTTTCTGAATGGTCCGAAGTCGGTACAATTTGCACCGCAACACCCGGACGTTCCTTCGTCTTACCGGCGGACGCCCTTTGATGCGGTACTTTCACTAAAGGCTGAAACGCATAATTTTCCGACTACAGTCGAACCCTTCAACGGTGCTGCAACCGGTTCCGGTGGTGAGATTCGTGATAGAATGGCAGGCGGTATTGGTTCGATTCCCCAAGCCGGAACGGCAGTGTATATGACACCCTATGCGCGTCTTTCTGCCAATCGTCCCTGGGAGCAAAGTATTACCCCACGCCCCTGGTTGTACCAGACACCCATTGATATTCTGATTAAGGCGAGTAATGGTGCATCGGATTTTGGTAATAAATTCGGGCAGCCGCTCATCGCCGGTTCTTTACTGACCTTTGAACACACCGAAGCAGGGCACACGATGGGTTATGACAAAGTCATTATGCTCGCGGGCGGTATTGGCTATGCCAAAAAGGAACAAGCGCTCAAAAATACCCCTCAAAAAGGAGATGTTATTATCGTAATGGGTGGGGATAACTACCGGATAGGAATGGGAGGCGCAGCAGTCTCCTCTGCCGATACCGGAGCCTTCGATACCACCATTACGCTGAATGCTGTCCAACGAGCAAATCCCGAAATGCAAAAACGCGTTGCCAATGCCATCCGCGCACTGGTCGAACATACAGCGAATCCCATCGTCTCTATACACGATCACGGAGCGGGAGGGCATCTCAATTGTCTCTCGGAGCTGGTGGAGGAAACGGGTGGAAAGATTTATATCGACGCACTTCCCATAGGAGACGAGACCCTTAGCGCAAAAGAAATCATCGGCAATGAATCCCAGGAGCGAATGGGGCTGATTCTTAAACCGGAGGATGTCCCGCTGCTGCGGAAAATTGCGGAAAGAGAAAGGGCTCCAATGTACGAGGTCGGAGTCGTGACGGGGGACTTTCGCTTTAGTTTTGAATCGAGGAAGACGGGAGAAAAACCGATTGATTTAGCGTTGTCGGATATGTTCGGAAGCTCGCCTAAAACCATAATGCAGGATGAGACACTCATTGCTACTTACGCCCCTATAACCTATGATATAGACCGGTTGGAGACTTACATCAAGCAGGTGTTAAAACTCGAAGCGGTTGCCTGTAAGGATTGGCTTACCAATAAAGTGGATCGTTGTGTGGGTGGGAAAGTGGCGGTGCAGCAATGTGTCGGACAGTTGCAGTTGCCCCTTAACAACTGCGGGGTGATGGCATTAGATTTTGAAGAGAAAGATGGCATTGCTACCTCCATTGGGCATGCTCCGATTGGGGGATTGATTGATTCCGCTGCCGGTGCCAGGCTGGCTGTTACCGAGGCACTGACCAACCTCGTCTGGGCGCCTCTGTCGGATGGATTGGAGGGCGTCTCTCTCTCTGCCAACTGGATGTGGCCCTGCCGAAATGCGGGAGAAGATGCCCGTTTGTACGAGGCTGTCAGAGCAGTTTCGGAATTTTGCATTGAGCTAGGGATTAATGTGCCAACCGGTAAGGACTCTCTCTCCATGGCACAGAAATACGAGGACAAAACTGTTCTTGCACCCGGTACGGTTATTATTTCGGCTATTGGAAGTTGTAAAGATTATACCAAAGTGGTTGAGCCGGTATTCATTCCCGGCAAGGGGAAGATACTCTACGTCGATTGTTCTTTGGATGACCTTCATCTTGGCGGTTCTTCTTTTGCGCAAAGCATGAATAAAATTGGAGAAAATACACCTGATGTCAAAAGTGCTGCCCACTTGAAGAAGGTCTTTGATGCCATCCAAAAGGCAATTAGCTTTGATATGATTGCCGCCGGACACGATATTGCCGCCGGAGGCATGATAACGACTCTTTTGGAGTTGTGCTTTGCCAATAAGGGCGTAGGTGCAATAGTTGATATCACCGCTTTTGGTGCGGATGCAGTAAAAGTGCTGTTGAGCGAAAAACCGGGTTTGCTATTACAGGCATCAGACGAGCGACTAGAGGCTCACCTGAAAGCAACCGGTGTTGACTATAAGGTGCTTGGAGCCGTCACAAGTGATGAGCGCCTCCGTCTGGAAACGGGTATTGACAGCATTGATTTAGACATCAATGAATACCGTGATATCTGGTACGAAACCTCATATCTCTTTGATAAAAAACAGACGGCAAATAACCTCGCGACGGCGCGTTACAAAAATTATAAGAATCAACCATTAACTTACTCCTTTCCGGATACTTTTACAGGCAAAAAACCAGCAAAAAACGCAGAAAAACGACCAATAGCTGCCATCATTAGAGAGAAGGGCAGTAACTCGGAGCGGGAAATGGCCAATGCGCTTTATCAGGCGGGATTTGAGGTGCGCGATGTCCACATGACGGATTTGATTAGTGGTCGGGAAGATTTGAGTGATGTGCGTTTCCTCGGTGCAGTAGGCGGTTTTTCAAATAGTGATGTGCTGGGTTCTGCCAAGGGTTGGGCGGGAGCATTCCGATACAATGAAAAAGCCCAAAAGGCACTCCAGGACTTTTTCAATCGCCCTGATACCTTATCTATTGGCATCTGCAATGGTTGCCAGTTATTCCTGGAGTTAGACCTCATTAATCCCAATCACGAGCGTCTGGCGAAGATGACTTATAATGACAGCCACAAGCACGAAAGTGCCTTTACTTCCGTGCGGATAGGGGAGAACAACTCTGTGATGATGCACTCACTGGCAGGTTGTACACTCGGCGTTTGGATTAGCCATGGCGAGGGTAAATTCTCTATGCCGATGTCCGAAGATGCCTATAATATT
>JALVDO010000940.1 GCA_027008975.1 Saprospiraceae bacterium
AGTTACAACCAAAAGCCTTATAGGAAGTTTATGATGAATACCTGGGGGGCAAAAGTTTATCCATCTCCGACTGATAGAACAAATGCAGGTCGGCAAATCCTTGCTGAAGACCCTAACTCTCCAGGGAGTCTTGGGATTGCCATTTCTGAAGCGGTTGAATGTGCCGCTACTAGGGAAGATACTAAATACTCCCTTGGCAGTGTACTAAATCATGTTTTATTGCATCAAACCATCATTGGTCAGGAGGCGATTAAGCAGATGGAGAAGGCCGGGGATATGCCTGATATTATTTGCGCGCCTTTCGGTGGTGGTTCTAATTTCGCAGGGATTTCTTTCCCTTTTCTCCGACTCAACTTGGAGGAAGGGAAAAATATTCGTTGTATCGCCAGCGAACCCGCTTCCTGCCCGAAATTAACAAGGGGCGTGTTTCGTTATGACTTTGGGGATACCGTAGGAATGACCCCACTTTTACCCATGTACACGCTTGGTCACAATTTTGTGCCGGCACCAATTCATGCAGGAGGTTTGCGGTATCACGGAGCGGGTGCTATCGTAAGCCAGTTGCTTAAGGATGAAATTATTGAGGCGCGCTCGCATCATCAAATGGAGTGCTTTGAAGCCGGTATTCTATTCGCAAAAACGGAAGGAATAATTCCCGCGCCGGAATCAACACATGCAATTGCTACCGGAGTTGAAGAGGCAAAGCGCTGCAAAGAAGAAGGCGTTAGCAAAACCATATTAATCCACCTTTCAGGACATGGATATATGGATTTGGCCGCCTATGATAACTATTTGAGTGGGCATCTCGAAGAACACGAAGTCACCAAGGAGGAAATTGAAGCTTCTTTGGCGAAATTGAGTACGCCGGTTATTTAAAATCCACTACAAAAGATTTCCATGAGATTTCCAATCATTGAGCCCATGCGGGATCGGTGAGTGGAAATCTTTTCGGATTCGTCCCTGTGTACCCAGCATTGACGCACATACGCGTCCTCATAGGAAAGGAAGATTGGGTATGCTATAGCAATCCACAAAAGTTAAAAAGTATTAAATTTGATAAGAAAGTGTTAAAAATAGGGTACGAAATGGGGGGGTAGGTGACTTTGGGCATCCACAGGCGTTTAATAGGAGAATCATTTCGAGATATTAAACAAATAAAATGGCATCCAAGGTATTAGGTATGAACAGTATTTCAAAAAGTAGAGCAAGGGTGATTACAATTATTGTTCACATCATCTTGATACTTTTGGCGGTACTACCTCTGCTTGCCCTCAAGCCGGTGACTAACGCATTGGATAATAAAAACCCTATTCGTACCGAGAAAGCTGCTTTTCCTACAAATAATCTCCCGTGAAATACAAAGGTAGCAAATCTTTAGCAGAAGCCAATTCGTATATTTCACCTTCCTCTCCCTGCAGAAGAACCTTCATTTTTCGGTTATAACGATCTTCCGTTTCAGACATCACCTGTCGGCAGGCACCGCATGGTGCAGCCGGCGTGTCAATTTTGTGCTTGGGATTTCTGACCGTAACGGCTATTGCCGTAACCGGACTTTCGGGATATTGACTGCTGGCAGCAGCCAAAGCGACTCGCTCTGCACATAAGCACAGCGGATAGGCGGCATTTTCCTGGTTGGCTCCATTGATGATGTGTCCATTTTCCAAAAGGACTGCAGCTCCAACCTGAAAATTTGAATATTTTGAATAACTCTTCCCTAATGCATTCTTTGCAGCAGCCAGTAATTTTTGCTCTGCACCAGGAAGCTCATGTGTAGTCTCATACACCGTAATTTCTGCTTTTATCTCTTTTTTCATCTCTTTCTATTTTGTGTCGCGATATTGGAAAATAACAAAAACAGCCAATTGGCTAAAAGGTAAATAATACAAATGAGGATAATCGCAAATTTTGTTGATGCCATATAATAAGCCAGTGATGCCCAGATTTGCTGTAAGTTTCCTGTTAGTATTTTCGTCAAGGCGAAATTTTCGATAATATCCAGAAAAGCAGCAAAAAATATTAGTGTAATTAAGATAACACCTAGCCGGTAGAAAGGTTTGTTGTGCCACAATCGCTCGTTGATATTGAATATTAGCAATGCTATGAAACAGGCATAGATCAAAAGAAATAGATAGTCATACCCCAAACTGAGACTCATGTTAATTTTTGCATTGGTATCCCACGAGTCTAAAATGGCGGTGGTTTTGTTAATATCTTTTGCCAACTCAAAGGAAGCTATTCCCTGCTTGCAAATTTCATTTTTTAATGGTGCTTCGTAAATCCTTATTGTGATGATACTCACAACAAGGGCTAGAAATAACCCGAAGGTGATTTGCTTTTTGTAAGTTTTTAAAAAAAACGTCATTTTGTAATATTTTAGGGAGACAAAAACTCCAATTGTTCTCAAAGTTACACTTTTTTTACAGGACCACTATATCGCTCTGTTCAGATTTGCTGTTTTGCCGTCATATTTAATCAATTGCAACGCTTTTTTCTAGTTATTGCTATGACATATTGCCCCTTATACCTAAATTGCCGCCGTTTTGAAAATGACTGCTATTTGTCGATATTTCGATTCCGAATTTTCTCTTGTTTACTCGGGTTAAGCAGGGGCAGGAAGGAAGAGGGTGTTTTATGACAAAAAGGGTGGCCGGGTTCAATCGGGCGTATTTCATTTTGTCGGGTTTAAGTAGAAGACAGCGAAGCGTTGTCGCGTCATTAATATTGGCGGCAAAATGAAATGCACCCGTCCAATCTGTGTCATTAAAAAAATAATAAAATCAACGGATGAAAGATATTTTGATTATTGGTGCAGGACGCTCTGCGACGACCTTAATAAATTACGTTCTAAAAAAAGCTAAAACACATCAATGGAATGTTGTCGTAGCAGATGCCAATGTAGAGCTTGCTAAGCAAAAAGTAG
Organism: Saprospiraceae bacterium; assembly: GCA_027008975.1. Taxonomy (GTDB): domain Bacteria; phylum Bacteroidota; class Bacteroidia; order Chitinophagales; family Saprospiraceae; genus JALVDO01. The sequence goes on from JALVDO010000940.1 coordinate 2,921, forward strand.
CTACTTATGACCAGGCAAGTGCAGTAGAGTTGGATATAAAAAATGTCGAGCGCAGGCGACAACTAATTAGTGAAGCAGAGGTCGTCGTGTCTATGTTGCCCGCATTTTTGCATATTGAAGTTGCCCGCGACTGCATTATGTTAAAAAAACACTTAATGACCGCCTCTTATGTCTCAAAAGAGATGGCAGAGCTCGGTGAGCAGGCGAGAGCTCTAGGTTTAATTTTTATGGGTGAAATCGGTTTAGATCCGGGCTTAGATCACATGTCGGCAATGCAAAAAATTCACGAAATTGAAGAAATGGGCGGTGTTCTAACCTCTTTTCAGTCCTACACGGGAGGGCTAATAGCTCCTGAAAGCGATGATAATCCCTGGCATTACAAATTCACTTGGAATCCTCGAAATGTGGTTTTGTCAGGACAGGGGGTAGCTCGCTATCTTGAAGATGGGGTTGTGAAGTTTGTTCCATATAACAGAGTTTTTAAAAACCACAAAACGACAGAAATCGAAGGGCTGGGAACTTATGAAGTTTACGCCAACCGCAACTCTTTGCTCTATTTGAAAATTTATGGACTGGAGAATATTCCGAGCATTTTCCGTGGTACCATCCGGCATTTAGGGTTTTGTGACGCATGGAACGCCCTTATTCGCATCGGCTTGACGGATGATGCCTTTTCGATTGCAGACTCTGCGAATATGACTTATCGGGACTTAACGGAGGCTTACATACCTAAGGGTGAGTTGCCTCTTGAAAATCGGGTTGCGGCCTTTTTGAATGAGGAAGTGGATTCCCCTATCATGAAAAAACTTGAGTGGGCTGGGCTTTTTTCAGATGAGCGCATTGAGCTGAATAATGCTTCTCCAGCAAAAATTCTTGAAAAATTGTTACTCAAAAAATGGAAGTTGAAGCCGACGGATAAGGATATGATTATCATGAAGCATGAGTTTGAGTATATTCTCAATGGTAGAAAAGAACTACAGACCTCTACACTGGTGATGGAGGGAGAGGATCAAGTGCATACAGCAATGGCAAAATTAGTTGGTTTGCCACTCGGGATCTTCGTCAAGCTGGTAATGGAAGGTGAAATCACCTCTACCAAAACGAGCATTCCCGTTGTGAAAGAAGTCTATGAACCAGTCCTGAAAGAATTGAAGGAATACGGTGTGGAGTTTGTAGAACGTACCTTTTCATTAGAGGCTGTTTCTTGATTTGTGAAAAATATAATTATCAAAAAATAATTTATGCCAAAGCAGGATTTGGAACGATGGTTCGAACCTTTTAGACAAAGGGTCATTGGATATCAACAAAAATTTCAATCTCCCTTTGGAGAAAAGACTATCCATTATGCGGATTGGACAGCGAGCGGACGATTGTACGAACCTATTGAGGAGAAAATAACGTATCAATTCGGACCTTTCGTTGGCAATACACATACCGAAACGACGGTGACCGGCTCTACTATGACAAAGGCTTATCACCAAGCCAAAAACCTGATTAAAAAACACGTAGGAGGAAGGCCGGAGGATGTATTACTTTCGTCCAATGCCGGGATGACCGGGGTTGTTAACAAGTTTCAGCGGATTTTGGGGTTGAAGTTACATGAAAACTTCCATAAGATGGTGAATATCCCCGATGATGAGCGACCTGTTGTCTTTGTGTCGCACATGGAGCATCACTCCAATCAAACATCCTGGTTGGAAACAATAGCGGAGGTCATTGTCATTCAGGCAGATGACCGGGGCTTAATGGATTTAGCTCATCTCAGCGAATTGCTGGAGCAATACAATAATCGGCCAGTGAAAATTGCAGCCATAACGAGTTGCTCCAATGTGACCGGAATTTTTACGCCCTACTACGAGGTTGCAAAAATGATGCACAAAGCCGGGGGCTATTGCTTTGTCGATTTCGCCTGTTCAGCACCTTATATTAATATTGATATGCACCCCGAAGACGAAGAGTCTTATCTCGACGCCATTTATTTCTCTCCGCATAAATTTTTGGGTGGTCCCGGAGCAACAGGTATTCTGGTTTTTAATCCGGAATTATACAAAAATACAGTACCCGACAATCCCGGAGGCGGGACGGTTGACTGGACAAATCCCTGGGGAGAGCACAAATACGTCGATGAAATCGAAACGAGAGAAGATGGGGGAACACCAGCCTTTTTGCAAACGATAAAAGTGGCGTTAGCGGTGCGTTTGAAAGAACAAATGGGCGTTAAGAATATGTTGAATCGCGAGCATGAAATGCTCAAGCGCATCTGGGACGTATTTGATACGCTGCCCAAATTACATGTCCTGGCTGATAATATCCGTGAGCGACTCGGTGTAATTTCTTTCTACATCGATGAGTTACATTATAATTTGGGCGTGAAATTACTCAATGACCGGTTTGGCGTACAGGTTCGGGGTGGTTGTTCCTGTGCCGGCACTTACGGACACTATTTATTACACGTGACACCTGATAAGTCTCACAAAATCGTATCTAGTATTAGCGAAGGAGATCTGACTGCTAAGCCCGGTTGGATTCGGATGTCTATTCATCCGGTGATGACAGATGAGGAGTTGGATTTTATTCTGAATGCCGTCAGGCAGGTACATGATAATTTTAAGGAGTGGTCGAAGGATTATGAATACAATACCCACACGAACGAATTTATTTATAAAGCAGGAGATGCCGGAATTGACGTCTCGAAGTGGTTTGAACAATGAGGACTATATGTGTTTTTTGCGCAAGCCCCGGGCGAAGTCACGAAGCATTTCCGCTGTTTGTTCCCAACCGAGGCATTCGTCGGTAATGGAGACTCCATAGTTCAGTTGTTTTAAATCAGTGGGAATGCTTTGTTTGCCAAAGTTGATATTGCTTTCAATCATAACCCCCATTATTGATGTACTTCCCGCCACGATTTGATTTTTTACTTCATTCAGGACGTGCGGCTGATTAACGGCTTTTTTTCCACTATTCGCATGGCTACAATCAATCATGATGTTTGGTCTGAATCCGGCTTCTTTCATTTTTGATTCACAGGCACGAACACTCTCTTTGTCGTAATTAGGGTGGCTACCTCCCCGTAAAATGACGTGGGTGTATTTATTACCTGCGGTTTTGACGACCGCCACTTTACCTTCGGGATTAATACTTACGAAATTGTGTGGGATTGCAACTGATTGCATCGCCTGAATGGCAATGTCAACATTTCCTCCGGTTCCGTTTTTGAATCCGACCGCAGTAGATAGTCCACTAGCCATTTTTCGATGGCTTTGTGACTCAGTGGTTCTAGCGCCGATTGCTGTCCAGGAGAATAGATCCTGAATATATTGGGGAGTAACAATGTCGAGTGCTTCCCCGGCAGCAGGTAATCCCAGCTCTGCAATATAGACCAACAATTTCCTTGCCTGCTTCAATCCCTCTTCTAATTGATTACTTCCGTTTAGATACGGGTCATTGACAAAACCTTCCCAACCGATTGTCGTTCT
>JALVDO010000941.1 GCA_027008975.1 Saprospiraceae bacterium
CGACTGTGATGCCTCGCCCGAGTGCGATATTGTAATGACTCAGCCGGGTACATTGCAATTGTGTGCTTCGCCGGAACCGGTGTCATTGAGCGTATCGGTATTGGGCACGCAAGGTGAGACCTCTTACGAATGGACAGCGACCAATGGTGGAACTGCGTATTTATCATCGACTTCCGTTGCCTCGCCAATACTTAGCATACCGACGGGCGTAAGTGGAGATTTTACTTTCACGCTTAGCGTAACCGATTACATTTGTACGCGGTCGATTGATTTGCCGGTATCTGTCTCGCCTCCGTTGAATGTCACTATCAATGGGGATACCAATGCTTGCGAAGGCGAAACGGTGACGCTCACTTCTTCGGACAGTTTTGCTTCTTATCAATGGTCAACCGGAGCGACAGCTTCATCAATCAATGTGACGCAGGCAGGTAATTATTCCCTAATTGTTACGGACAATAACAACTGCACCGGAATGGGAACAGCCGACATCTCCTTCAATCCCCTTCCGCAGCCTCAAATAACGGGTGAAGATGATATTTGTGCAGGAACTTCAGCTATTCTTGATGCCGGTAGCGGATACCAAAATTACGTATGGAGCAACGGAGAAAGCAGCGAACAGATAAGCGTTTCCGATGCAGGAAGCTATTCCGTTACCGTGACGGATAGCAATGGATGCCAAGGAACGGACGCGAAATCATTGGTGGTTATCCCTGCTCCGGTATTCCAAATAGTTGGAGCGGATATTATTTGTAAGGGAGACTCAACGGTGTTGAGCGTCGATTCGGCATTTGATTCCTATCAATACCAGTGGAGTAACGGTGATGATACCCCTATGACCGAAGTGAGCGAACCCGGGTTGTACCAAGTAACGGTAACGAATGCCAGCAATTGTGCTTCGAGCGAATCTTTTTTGTTAAACAATTCTGATATGCAGATTGATTATACAAAAGAAGATCCGGTTTGTTTTGGGGACAATACCGGTCTGGTGAGGATTGATCAGGTGACAGGGGGGAAAGCGCCCTATCAGTATAGTTGGGATGGTGAACCCTATGATGTAAAGAATTTTATTTCAGGTCTTGTTGCAGGTGATTATTCTCTACGTATATTGGATGGTGCAGGCTGTGAGATAACCGAGCAATTTACCGTGGAGGAGGGCTTTGACCTGACGCTTGAACTGGAGGGCGAGGCTAATCTGACACTGGGTGATGAGACTGCCATCAGGGCGCGAGTCAATGTGGTGGATGATTCGATAAGCAGTATTCAATGGTACCCTACGGAGCTGTTTACTTGTGTCGGTTGTTTGGAGCAGGATATTTTGCCCTTGAACTCCCAAATTATCTTCGTCGAGGTAGAGGACGAACGTGGTTGTAAGGCAACAACAGAACTCAATTTGTTCGTCGATAAGCCGCGAAACGTCTTCGTACCTAGCGCGTTTTCTCCCAACGATGACGGTATCAATGATAAGTTGAGTGTTTTCACCGGAAAGGATGTCGAGAAAATCTTGAATTTCACCGTTTTTGACAGATGGGGAGAGGTACTTTACGACAATAATAAGATGGTTGCGAATGATTTCAATTCTGGATGGGAAGGAGGTGTTTCCAAGGGGTATAATACCGGAACCTATATTTATTCAGTAGAGGTACTCTTTATCGATGGGGTGAAAAAGCGATTTACGGGCGAGGTTCATCTTTTGCGGTAAAGAATAATGGCTTCTATTTTTTCAGAATCTGTGCCGCAACACGCGCCGCTGCTCCTTTATTGCCGAGCAATCGGATGAGGTTTTCGTATTCTTTGCGCATTGCATCGGAACGCTCAGGTTTGAGTAATTCCGACAAGGTTGTCCGAATGTTGGCAGGGGTGCATTCCCGCTGGATAAGTTCGGTGACGAGGGCTTTATCTAAAATGAGATTGACAAGAGAGATATATTTTATTTTGATGAAAGTTTTGGCAATTATATAGGTCAGAAAACTGCCTTTATAACAGACGATTTGAGGAACCTTGAATAGTGCCGTTTCGAGTGTTGCCGTACCGGAAGCAACAAGGGCAGCACTAGCGTGTGATAGGAGAGAATAAGTGTCGTTTGGAATGACGGGGAGGTCGGCAGCCCCCATTATTTGGCGATAATAGGATTGGGGCAGGGAAGGAGCACCTGCAATGACAAATTGGTAATCAGGGAAGTCATTTCGCACGGCAATCATGGTGGTTAACATCCTTTCCACCTCTTGCTTTCTACTGCCGGGAAGTAGGGCAATGATGGGGCGCTTGGATAGTTTATATTCCGTGTGAAAATCGGGTGTCGGGCGGAAGGAGGTCGTCACATCGAGAAGCGGATGACCTACGTAGCTAACCTCAAAATTATGCTTTTTATAATAAGCCTTTTCAAAGGGCAGTATGACAAACATCTGGTCAACAGATTGCTTAATCTTGTGAATACGCTTTTCCTTCCATGCCCAAATTTGCGGCGAGATATAATAAATGACGCGTATGCCCTGCTGCTTTGCCCAGGAAGCAATCTTCAGGTTAAATCCCGGATAGTCGATGAGAATCAGCGCATCGGGCTGATAGTCGAGGATGTCCTGCTTGCAGTATTGGATATTGCCTAGGATGGTGCGAATATTTTTTACTACCTCCCAAAATCCCATATAAGCCAGTTCCCTGATGTGCTTTACAAGAACACCGCCGGCAGCCTGCATACCATCGCCTCCCCAACACCGAAAGTCGATATTGGGCTCTTCCCTTTTCATCGCCCGAATGAGATTACCACCGTGCAAGTCACCCGAAGCTTCCCCCGCGATCAGATAATATTTTTTCAAAACAGGTGCTTTCCGAAGTAAATTATCCAGGCGACAACGTAGGCAAAGGTGGGGAAAACAATGCCCCGCATAGCATCATTCCATCTCCTTTTGTTAAAGATGTTGAAGGGAATCAGATTGAGGGTAATACCCAAAATGGCACTCGTCCTATACCTGAAAGAAGGAGAGGTGGCACCCGTCTTGATGAAGCCCATATCCTCGAATCCGTCAAAGATACTCAGGAAAATAGCATAGCCCACAAAGGGAATAAATAAACCGAGTAGAATACCAATTAAAATTGAATTTTTCATATTTATGTTTTTAAGTAAGCACTTTTCCAATTTCCTGCATACCCTTCTCGTCCGTCAAGTCAAAAAGGGAGGGGACGACGGAAACATAACCGCTCTCCAACGCTCTTATATCTGTATCTGTTCTATCGTCGTTACAAACAAAAACGCCGGTCAGCCAATAATATTTTTGACCACGAGGATCGAGAGACTCGGCAAATTCCTCCGTGTAGTGTCCTTTTGCCTGCCTACATACTTTTATCCCTTTGATTTCCGCCTCCGGCAGTTTGGGAATGTTGACGTTGAGCAATTGTCCGGGACGGAGTGGCTTTGTGAGGGCAAATTTAATGATTTTGCGTGCATAAGCCTGCGCACCCCTGAAGTCGGCATCAAAGCTAAAATCCAATAACGAGAAACCAATGGAGGGGATACCTTCCATCGCTGCTTCCATCGCCGCCGCCATTGTTCCGGAATACAGAATGTTAATGGAGGCGTTGCTTCCGTGGTTGATGCCTGAGATGCATAGGTCGGGCTTGCGATTTTTTAGGGGGATATGAACTGCTAGTTTTACACAATCCACAGGAGTGCCGGTACACTCATAGGCTTCGATGTCATCTCCGTAGATATCGACTTTGTTTAGGCGCAGCGGATCGGAGATGGTAATGCCGTGTCCCTTTCCCGATTGGGGTGAATCAGGTGCGACGACTACTACTTTTCCAAATTCGTTAGCGACTGCTATTAGTGCTCTGATGCCGGGAGCGGCGATACCATCATCATTGGTGACGAGAATTAGTGGTTGGTGCATTTTTTTTCTGCAAAGGTAATGAAGTATTTGAGATTTTATCTTTAAAACATCTGAAATACATCCTGATTTTTTATATCATAAAAAAACGGTCATTGGCAACGCCAATGACCGCAATAAAAATATGTACATAGGATTGTCAAACTGTTATTCTTCTCTGATGTCAACACCGAAGTTGAAGTCATAATCTCCTAGCGTAGCATCTTTGTTGTCCAGAATTGTCTTTTCGGCGGCGAAAAATTTTATCCTTCCCTGTTTTTTTGTTTCGTACAATTCCGGCTCCAGGATAAGCGGTGTGATGATGTAATCCCCCGAAGCAAGCAATTCCTTTTGCTTATCGTTGAGTGCCTTGAATAAGTCTGCGGCTTCCTCATCCTTCAATAATTCCTGGACTTTAGCGATTCCCTCTAGTCCTGCACCATTTTCAGTCAAGTCGATGACCGGTCTTACTTTCTTAGCTACGATGGTCACCTCTGCGAGGCAGCAACATCCATCACCAGAGCAGTTCATTTCTTCGCCATTCCATCGACCTTCACAGTTTGTCCATACTGCTTTTGTCTCTCTGGGTTTGTCTTCCTTTACGCAATTGGTCATTCCAAAAATAAGGGTTGTTGCAAATAATACATTCAAAAACAAATTTTTCATTTTCTCAATAGTTTTGTTATTGTTAAATAATTGTTGATTACGGCACTATATCAGAGAAGTGATTTTTTGTTACCCTGTTTTTGTGATTTTTTTTGAAATTTTATAAAAATAAAGAAAACATCGTGGTGAAAATGATTGGATAAAATCACCGACAAGACATCAACACCACCCCAACGCCAACATCTTTCCATTCCTTCTGTTTCTTGCATTTTCTGCTCAGAATATTAATTTCCGTTTCCCTTTTATGTCTCGCTGTCTGAGATATCAGATGACTGTGGAGTACCCATAACCTCGGTACAGACGGGATGCTTTGGAGTAAGTTGTCCGTATTCCAACTGCCTAAAACGACGGGCTCAAACCGGTATTCCTGCCTACCTGGGTGTAGCTGCGCGTAGTAATAAAATGCCGGCTGCGTCTCGTGATTGACGAAGAGGGCATCGCCGGATTGCCATTCTTCTTGGATATGATGAAGAGCCGATTTGATGTCGGAAATATTATATGGTTGCCAAAGGTGTTTGATGCCGTCGTGCAGTCCGGCGGTGGCAATCAGGAGCAGTCCGAAGATGATTTTCTGCCACCGATTAGTTTTGGTAAATATCAATTGCACCCCCAAACCGATGATTAATAACAACAAAGGGGTGAAAAACAAAGTCAGCCGTGGAATAAGAGAATATTTGTGTAAAACAGATGTGACTAAAACCGAAAATACAGGGGCGAAAATAAGTAAAACAGCCTTTTTGTCTTTTCTGAGTAAAGAAACTGATCCAATAATTAATGCGACGAATCCGACGCCTAAAGCAATCGCGGTATGCCCAATAGTGGTCGTCAGCAATCGCAGCAAAATGGCAATATCCTGCTGAATAGCATCTATGGACAAAGGGAGTTTCAAGAAGTATTCCCGATGGTATGCTTGTAGGTGGTTATCCGCCATGTCGGATTGTAATATGCTGAAATAATACACCCCGAAAGCCAATAGCCAAAGCCCTCCGGTAAGGAACAAATGTAGGTGTTTTCCCGTCTTTTCTCCCGTCCAATATTGATAAAAAAAGTAAAAACCAACACCGGCGAGGACGAATACCGCAGGCATGGATGACCATACGGCAATTATACCGATTGCACTCCACTTCAGGGCGAAAAGCACGTCAAAATTTCGTTTTTCGGTCAGTGCAAGATAGGTCAGCAGAAGGCTGATAAACACATCGGAGCTGTACTGCTTAGCTTCGTTGGCGTAATGCCAATAGTATTCCGAAAAGGAAAAAACAAAAAGTACAAATAGCATCGAAATACCCCCAATGGATAGCTTTTTCGCCAGTTGGTAAAAGAGGAATAGACTTCCAATTCCAACCAGCAGGGGAAAGAGTCGAAGGGCGTATTCCGAAGGGCCAAACAGTAGCGTATTTGCCTTTTCAATCACCAAAAACAAGGGTGGTGCATACTGTTGATAATCCAATGACTGAAAAAAATTACCAAAGGGTTTTTCGATAATATTTCGCACCAGATTGGCTTCGTCCAACTGGATGGAGTGGTTTTGCAGGAAAATCACGATGCGCAACAGCACGCCCAGCCCCAAAATGAGGCGGATGCCAATTTTCTCATAAATGCGTTGTTTATTCCTCATCTGTTAGCATTCTATAAAAACAACACCGCCAAGTATCCCTTCAACCTTTCGCGCAAAATTTTCAGTGCCTTACCCATTTGATTTTCGACCGTCTTGATGGAGATACCCAGTGTCTCGGCGATTTCTTTATAGGATTTGCCTTCCATTCGGCTGAGGTGGAATACCTTCCGGCAGCGGGGTGGGAGACTTTCCATCGCCATTTTGATT
>JALVDO010000942.1 GCA_027008975.1 Saprospiraceae bacterium
GTTTTTTAGGAAATAGGTTGTATGGACGGGTATTAGCTCCACAATTTTCCCAAGCTCGTTTTTAGCCTACGTTTTGAAATGTACTCTTTAGTGCGACTTTTCGGGTTAGATAAAATATCAATCAATTGCATTAAAACTATCCCCGAGGACAACCCTTCCCCTATCATTCTTCACAACTGAAATCATTGCAGTCTTAGGGTCATGCTCCAAAAACAAGCGATGGTTCTTTTCGACCGCCTCCGAAAGCATTCTAGCACGTTCGTCCATCGTCACCAACGGACGAATGTCATAAGCCATAACGTAAGGCAAGCCAATGTGTCCCGTAGAGGGCATCAAATCGGCACAGTACAAAATTTTCTGCCCATTGTAACTAATAATGGGTATCATCATTGCTTCTGTGTGCCCATACAGAAAGCGAATATCTATATTGGGCAACCAATTGACATCCTCCTTTTGGACATCAATGTACTGCAACTTACCGGAATCGAGCAAGGGTACAAAATTTTCCTTCAAAAAAGATGCTCTTTCTCTCGGATTGGGATTATCTGCCCACTTATAATGCAATTCATTTGTCCAATAGGTCGCGTTCGGGAAGGTGAGTTCATACTTTCCGTTCTGACCTATTTTTACAGCGCCACCAACATGATCGAAGTGGAAATGCGTAAGTAAAACGTCGGTAATTTCTTCGGGTTCTACACCTTCATCCTGTAATGATTCTACGAGTGTCTTTTTCCCGAAAGGGTGAAAATGCGAACGGAATTTCTCATCCTGTTTATCGCCCATCCCCGTGTCTACCAGTATCTTGCGGTCACCTTGTTCTATTAGCAGGCAACGCATAGCCCAGGTACACATATTATTTTCGTCCGGAGGATTCAATTTTTGCCACATCACTTTGGGCACAACCCCAAACATGGCTCCGCCATCCAGTTTGAAATAGCCAGATTCAATTATTTTAATATTCATTTTTGCTTTTTTTGTAACTACTCAGGTGCTCCTGTTTTTAAAACCCAATCCGGTTATCTTGCTCGCCGATTGTCTCTTTTATACGAGCCATCCTAATGGCTGTCACGGCGGCTTCAATTCCTTTATTGCCGTATTTCCCTCCGGAACGATCGATTGCTTGTTGTTCATCATTGGGCGTCAAGACACCGTATATTACCGGTAATCCCGCCAGCATACTCAACTGCGTAATGCCCGATGCCACCGCGTGATTGATATAATCATTGTGCTTCGTCTCTCCTCGGATAACACAGCCGAGGCAGACAATGGCATCCAGCTTCAACTTACCGGCTAATACCTTTGCAGCGTATGGCAACTCAAATGCTCCCGGCACCTGAATAGTCTCAATGTCTTCCTCCACCACCCCGTGTTTTATCAGAGTATCGAAACATCCTCTGTAGAGGTTATGGGTAATATTTTGGTGCCAATCAGCGACGACAATTCCAATTTTCAATCCCTCTGCCGAAGGCAGGTTGGCGTCATTGTATTCGGATAAATTTTTAATTGCGCTTGCCATATTTTTTTTGATTTCTTTCTCTCAATCTATTCCAACCCTCACCACAGCGGTAAAAGTAAAAAAAAAGAGGTAAACTTCAATAGCTTACCTCTTTTTTAAATAATTTCATCCTGGTAAAAACCTACGACTGAACACGCATGATATACTTATCAATATCGGTTGCAAAAAGCGTTTTTGGATACTCATTTTTGATACGCTCATACAATTCTTTGGCTTTAGCCTTGTCTCCCTGATATTCGTAAAACATGCCGAGTTTCTTTAAAGAATAAGCAGCGACTACTTCATTCTTGGCACTTGCCAAAGCCTTTTCGTAGTATTTTTTTGCATTATCCATATCATTTAATTCGGAATAAGCATCACCCATTGCATTGTATTTCATAGAGAGTGTAATTTCACCATCCGCTTTATAGGACTTGAGATAATCAATGGCTGCCTCAAACTGTCCAAGGTTCAAATAGCTAATACCCGCATAATAGTTGGCCAAATTACCGGCCTTTGTCCCACCATATTGATCGATAATATCCAAGAAGCCAAGATACCCTTGTCCGGGCTCAGTCAGAGCCAAGCGAAAAGAATCTCTTTCAAATTGCTCCTCTGCCTTGTACATTTGCGCAACAGCATTTTTCTGCTTTGGCTTAACAACCAAATTCTGATACAAAAAGTATCCACCAACTAGTAAAATCAATACGGCTAATACCGCGAAAAGGATTTTCTGATTTCTCTCGGAAGACAGCCCCGATGCTTCTAATACTTCTTCCGCTTCTACCAAAAAATCATCTCCCAAACTATCTTTCTTATTTTTTCTCTTTGCCATTTTTCTTTGTTATAAATTTACTATCAAAAAAGTGTTTTCAAAAAAAGCGCTGCAAAAGTACGTCTTTTTATTAATAAAATCACTTTATTTAAAAAATCTTTTAGTCCATTCACACCAAAAAAGGGTAATCATCCTCCACATAATTATCTGTATATAACTCTGCGGGCTCGGGCAAGGGCGAAGCATCAGCAAAGCGAACAGCCTCTTCCACTTCATTTTTGACCGCGGCTTTGATGTCTTTTAGCTCTTCCTCCGTCAGCAATTTTTCTTTTAGCAATTTTAATTCTAACACTTTCACGGGGTCACGCTTTTTATAAGCTTCGACTTCTTCTTTTGTCCGGTACTTTGCAGGGTCAGAAACGGAGTGCCCCTTGTAACGATAGGTTCGAATCTCCAAAAAATAAGGTCCCTTGCCCGCTCTGATATGTTCTGCAGCTTTTGTGATTGCTTCATGGACAGCGATTGGATCCATTCCGTCAACGGCTTCACTGGGCATATCGAAGGCGTACCCTATTTTAAACATCTCGGTGACATTGCTAGTCCTCGCCACGGATGTACCCATAGCATAACCATTATTTTCTAGGACAAAAAGCACGGGGAGCTTCCAACTCATTGCCATATTAAAAGTCTCGTAAAGTGCTCCCTGTCTTGCTGCTCCATCACCAAACATGGTCACACAGAGATTTTTGGTCTCCTTGTATTTTTCAGCAAAGGCAATTCCGGCACCAATGGGTATTTGTGCACCTACGATACCATTCCCACCAAAAAAGCGATGCTCCTTTGAGAAGAAGTGCATAGAGCCCCCCTTCCCTTTAACCACTCCCGTTGAACGCCCGTACAACTCAGCCATTGCTTCCTTCATCGAAATACCGCGTCCGAGGGCGATACCATGTTGGCGGTATGCAGTCACGACGGCATCTTCCTTCGTGATTGCTGATTCCATACCCGCCACAATGGCTTCCTGTCCGATATACACATGACAAAAACCTCTAATTTTTTGCTGTCCGTAAGCCATCAAGGCACGCTCCTCAAAGCGTCTAACGCGCAACATCAATTTGTACCAAAAGATGAATTGTTCTTTGGTTGGCTTAAAGGCAGCCTTCGTTTTTTTTGTTGTTCGACTTTTCTTAGTTGTTGCCAATTTTTTTTAAATTTTAAATTTTGAGTGCCAAAGAAAAGGCTTTTTGGAATGATAATAAAATATTGAGGGATTTTTTCAAATAAATATTTCTACTTTTTATTTACCTTTGGGCTTTGATTCTTGAACAACTTCATCAGCACAATAACATCACCATTTACACATTAAACAAAATAGTATTAACCCAATTTAAGAATTATGAGCGAGAGACATTGGATTTCATCCCCGAATTCAATGTTCTGACCGGAAAAAATGGCGTGGGTAAAACCAATGTCATGGACGCCATTTATTATTTGTGCATGAGCAAAAGTTATTTTGGGCATTCCGACAGGCAAATCAGCAAGCACGGGTGTGATTTCTTCCGTTTAGCAGGTGATTTCACACAAGGCAAAAAAACCTTAAAAATCGTTGCAAAAGTAAAAAACGGAAGCAAAAAAGAATTTGAAAAAAATGGTCGAAAATACGATAAGCTGGCAGACCATATCGGGTTGTTACCCATCGTTTTTATCACACCGGACGACAATAGCTTAGTCAGAGATGGCAGCGCAGAAAGACGAAAATTACTAGATAATACCCTCGCACAATCAGATGCCGGCTACCTCCAACATCTGATTAGGTATAACAAGCTGTTGAGACAAAGAAATGCCGCTCTGAAAAAATTTGCAGAAACGAGGCAGGTCAATCATGCGCTGTTGGATACCTACGATCAGCAAATGGCAGCTCCGGCTAGGGAAATATTTCATTTTAGGAAGCAAATGACCTCTCAGCTAATCCCTTTTTTTCAGGAACAGTACAACGAAATATCTGCTCAGGCAGAAACAGTGGGATTGAGCTATAAGTCAGCATTGAATGACAATGATTTCCCCTCCCTCATACGGGCTGCAAGAGAAAAGGATATCATTCTGCAAAGAACAACCGCGGGTATCCACAAAGATGACCTTGTTTTCACCATAGGTGATTATCCCATCAAACAATTGGCCTCCCAAGGACAATTAAAAACCTACATCATCGCCATTAAGCTCGCACAATACCAAGTGTTAAAATCTATAAAAAAATACCCGCCCATACTACTTTTGGATGATATTTTTGATAAATTGGACAATCAAAGAGTTACTGCGCTTGTTCAGATGTTGGTAAAAAGAGATTATGGCCAGATTTTCATTACAGATACTGAGCCGGGTAGAATTCGAAATATTATTAAAGAAAAAAATGCGATGGTACGTGAAATTGAGCGAGTTTAAATGTCGGATTGCCCGATTCTAAAAAAAGATAAAATAGTGATAAAAAAAACAAACGGCAATGAAAAAACGATGAAAGAAGCCTTAATGGCAATGGTCGAGCATTATCGTTTAAAATCAAAACTCACACAGGTCAGCGTGCAAAAAGTATGGGAAACGACCATGGGAGAAGTGATTGCCCGACACACGACAGAAATAAAAGTGCGCCGTCGTAAATTGTATATTACCATTGATTCGGCACCATTACGGCAGGAATTATTCTATGGCCGTGAGACCATCAAAAATATTATGAATGATAAACTTGGAGAGGATTTCATTGAGGAAGTGGAGGTGCGGTAAGTTTTTGAATCTAAAATTGGAAGACAAAATCAAAAATGTCACAAGTACTAGTAATCATACCTGCGAGATACGACTCTTCCCGATTCCCGGGTAAGCCTCTGGCGATAATCAACGGAAAAAGCATGATACAGCGCGTCTATGAACAGGCTCAAAAGGCATCTTTGGTCAATGAAGTCATCGTCGCTACGGACGATCAACGGATATTCGACCATGTGCGCTCCTTCGGTGGGAAAGTAGAAATGACGGATAAAAACCACAAAAGCGGAACGGATCGCTGTGCAGAAGTCAGCCAAAGGCACTTTCAAGCGAGTGTCATCGTGAATGTTCAGGGAGACGAGCCCTATATTCATCCGGAAGATATTGATAAGGTTATCGAGCCGCTTTTAAAGCCCAATGGCGTTGATATTTCCACCTTGGCAACCCCCATTTTACAAACAAAAGACATCGATAATCCCAATGTAGTCAAAGTCGTTTTCACACCGTCCAAACAGGCTCTGTATTTCAGCCGGAGCCCACTTCCCTACCTAAGGAATATCGCCTCGGACAGGCGACTGAATCACCACACATTTCACAAGCACCTTGGCATTTACGGCTTTCGCCAAACCGCCTTGTTTGTACTGACTTCGCTGCCACAATCGCCCCTTGAAAAAGCGGAATCACTGGAGCAACTCCGCTGGTTGGAAGCAGGATATAAAATACACGTGGAAGTGACTGAAAATGACAGCATTGGCGTGGATACACCCGAAGATTTGGAGCGATTAACGGTTTAGTTTTTCGTCGATCTTTTCGAGTAGCCATTTTTTGGAAGACACGCGTGAATTGGTTACTGTTTCCTTTAACTTACGCAAGGCCTCTTTGTCCCTTCGTCGCAGTTTATCCAGTTTTTTGGTAAATTTGATCAGATTTAAGAAATTCTCTTTTCGTCCAGCAGTAATCATTTTGTTTCGCTTCAAATAGGCGGTAAAACTCCCAAACATTGAATAAAGTGGCTCAATTTCTTCTGTTTCGTAATAGGTGGCAATTAGCATTGCTCTTGAGTTCAGATGATAATTCAAATCTTCAAACTCCACATTTCGCAATTCCGCCACCACATCATCAAATCTTTTTTGATAGAAAAATAGCTGGGCCAGACTATGACTGACGGCATTCCCCCTAAGTTTAACGGGCAAATAATTTTGATATTTATCAATAAATTGTGAAGTCCATTCATACTCTTTTAGACGTAATGCAGTTGTAACAATATTATTAAATCGCCAAGGAGATAGCTCCCCTCCTCTAATCATCAATTTATTGGA
>JALVDO010000943.1 GCA_027008975.1 Saprospiraceae bacterium
AGTACTAACCACCATGTGTATATCCCAATTATTTTCTGCCGAAGCAAAATCCCTCCAACAAATAGCTAATGTATCCCCGGAACAGGCATTGTATTGACCTCTTGGAAAAGCAGATTTTCTATTTGTATTTTGACTTATTTGGATGGGAGCACTGAATGACATTCCATCGTCGAGAGATTGCGAATAAAAACATTCACTTTTTGTTGCTGTATTAATGTTTCCATCGTGCCACATCACGTGTATTCTGTTTTGTAAATCTATGGTTGGATAAACTCCATCAAAACTCCCATTCGCAGGATTATCTGCTATACGTACAGAGTCAATAATATAATTGAATGAAGAGTCCATCCTTGAGTAATATAGCTTTGTAGGCCCCTGTCTGTAAAATAGATGTAAATTATCGTTTTGGTCAGATACTACTTTCAATGAATTTACACCTGGTAACGGGAAAAATGGAGTTGGGCTTGACCAATTTACGCCATCAAAGCTGTACGTATAATAAATTTTGGTGACATTATTTTTTTCTCTAAAAAAAACGACCCTTTTATTGTTGGAAAATATTGCCATATTACTGTAAAGAAAACCTCTTAAATCTGAACTGGTTGTTGGGTGTGGTAATTCAACCTCAGGCAACCAGTTCGCGTCAACTCCGTGCTGAGAAAAAGATAATAGGGGGGTAAGTAATCCTAGTAAAAAGAATATCAGTTTCATAATTTTAAATTATTGTTCTTCTATAGAAGCTGTTTAAGAATGGCTGTTTGAAGTGAAAAATTACTCAGAATTTTTAATTTTCTCTACCTATCTGCCTGAGGAAGACAGGTAGAGCCGAGTGAACTATTTTTAAACAACTTCATAGACTATAAAATATAAAGAAGGTTTAATCTGGTTTTGTAATGATTCAAGAGACTAATCGAAAGGATAGTGAATTTATTATTTGCTTATGCCTTAAGAGATTCCATTTTGGTATTATAAAAAACCAGCAATTCCCCATGTGATCAAATGTTTAGAGTTCTCCCACAAATCTCGCAGATCACTGCAGATAAATTCTGCATAAATCTGTGAAATCTGCGGGAAATCAATTATTTTTTAAATTTTTTCGTTGCTTGAAACATGACAAAAAGTCCACATTTTGGGAATTGCTTATCAAAAACTAAAATAACACTTGCTACCGCATTTCCGTCAAAAGTATTTGTTTGTAGCAAACGGTTTATAATATTTATGTTTGGTAATAACAAATGCTTTTATGTGTTAATATTTGTTATTACCAAATATTATTTATACCTTTGTTGGAAATTGACGTGAAATGGAGGAGGTCTTATATAGGTACAACCCTTGGTGGGAAAATGACTTCAATAGTTTAAATGACTTGATTGATAGAAAGGAGAGCTTTGCGTTTCTCCTGAAAAATTTATCTAATAAGCAAGTTGTTTTTCTGACAGGTTTGAGGCGAATTGGCAAAACCAGTCTGATGAAATTGTGCATTAGGCATCTGATCCGGCAGGAGAAGATTAATCCCCGGTACATTTTATATGTGAGTATGGATGATTTTCGACTAATCGAAAAGTCGGTTATTGAGGTGATTGAATATTTCCGGACAATCCACAAAATCAAGCATGATGAGAAAGTTTATCTGTTTTTGGATGAGATCACTTTCGTCCGGAATTACGATTTACAACTCAAGAACCTTTACGACAATACAGCAGCCAAGATTTTTGCATCTTCTTCGAGCGCATCCCTGCTCAATAGCCAGGGAGGGCATTTGACAGGGCGAAGTGTTACTTGCGAAGTATTGCCTCTGAGTTTTGAAATGTATTTGAAATTCAAGGATATTTCTATTTCCAAAGCTGATGCCCATCTGAAAGAAGCCTACTTTAAAGATTTCCTAAAAACAGGAGGCGTACCCGAATTCGTACTTACGGATGATGATGCCTATATCCGCGAATTAATGGATAATATTATCTATAGGGATATCGCAGCTGTACACAATATTCGGCAATTAAGGACACTTAAAGACTATTTTTTGATGCTAATGGAGCGAAGCGGAAAGACCATGAGTATTAATAAGGTCGCGAGAGTACTCGGCATCTCGACAGAGACCTCCAAGCGGTATTTTGATCTCTTTTGTGATACATTTATCATCTCTCCGGTTTCGAGATATGGCAAATTGAATGTGCAAATGGTCTCCCCCAAAAAAATCTATTGTTGTGACACCGGCATCAGGATTTATTATACAGGAGAAAGAGACTGGGGTGCATTGTTTGAGAATTATGCCTTTTTGAGGCTAAAGCAGTACCATTTGAGCTATGTTTATCAGGATAAAACCGAATTGGATTTTATTACCCAAAATAAGACTTTGATCGAATGCAAATTCCACAATGAATCTCTTAGTGAAAAACAACAACAATTATTCGATAATTTTAGGGCAAAGCAAAAATACATCCTCCGGAATTTTGAGGACATTGAGAAGGTTCGGGCGGAGGAGCGGTTGTAATATCTCCTATATACAGGAACTTTTGCCAAGTATAATCGCTTTCTTCAATCAAGATGCAACTTCGACGAAAAGAAATCGTCCTTTCAGGGGGAGGCCTTCTTCTCTCCACAACGAAAAAATTCAACTATGCACACCCGACTCAACACTCTAATGCTCCTATTATTTTTTTGGGCTACTCATTTATCCGCTCAGGAGACGAAAGTTTACGAGACTTCACGGACGGCGTTAACACCCCGGATTAATGGTGTTTTTGACGACCCGGTCTGGCAAAATGCCAACTGGCAAGGCGATTTTACACAGCACGACCCGGACAATGGTGCTGCACCTTCCCAACCAACGACTTTCGCTATTTTATACGATGATGATTACCTCTATGTCGCCATCAAAGCTCAGGATGATGAGCCGGAAAAGATAGAAAGACGACTATCGAGAAGGGATAGCTGGGAAGGGGATATCGTCGGGATTCACCTTGATAGTTATTTTGATAGAAAGACAGCATTCCTGTTTATGGTAAGTGCTGCCGGCGTAAAAAATGACGGCTTCGTTGCCAATGATAATTTTGATAGTTTTGATGGTACCTGGGATCCTATTTGGGAAGTGAAAACCAAAATCACAGCTGATGGTTGGAATGCAGAAATGAAGATTCCACTTAGTCAATTGCGATTCGGAGAAAAAGAAGAGCAGGTTTGGGGGATGCAAATTGCCAGGAATATTTTCAGAAAAGACGAATGGAGTACCTGGCAGTTTATCGACAAAAAATCCTCCGGATGGGTTAGTAACTATGCTGAACTCCGTGGGATGAATAATATCCATCCCAAAAAACAGGTCGAGATCGCTCCCTTTGTCGTGACCAGCGCCGAAACTTACGAAAAAGAAGCCGGCAACCCTTTTGCTGATGGGAGGGATTTTAGCATCAATACAGGTATTGACGGAAAGATAGGGCTGACCAATGATTTGATTTTGGACTTTGCCATTAACCCTGATTTTGGACAGGTTGAAGCAGACCCTTCAGAGGTGAATCTGACCGCTTTTGAGACTTTCTTTCAGGAGAAGAGACCCTTCTTTATTGAAGGAAATAATATTACCAATTTCAAATTGACATTTGGCGACAGTCCCTGGTCGCGTGATAATCTTTTTTACTCCAGGAGAATCGGGCGGAGGCCAACGGGGTACCCTGATTTGAACGAAGGGGAATACGCAAAGATTCCAATCAATACCCGCATACTCGGTGCTTTCAAACTAACCGGAAAGACAAAAGACGGATGGTCGATTGGCATAATAGAGAGCGTGACCAATAGAGAAAAAGCAATCATTGATAACGCAGGGAAACGCAGAAAAGAAACCGTTGAGCCATTGACCAATTATTTTATAGCCAGACTACAAAAAGACCTCAACGACGGCAACACCATTATTGGTGGGATGATGACTTCTACATATAGAGATATTCAAAACAAAGATTTGTTATTCCTACCCAAGTCGGCTATTACGGGTGGGATGGATTTTACCCAATACTTTAAAGATAAGACTTATTTCATCGCGGGGAATATTGCCACCAGTCGGGTAAGTGGAGACAAGACGGCTATCCAGCGCCTTCAGGAATCTTCCCGCCATTACTTTCAACGCCCCGATGCTGATTACTTAAATTACGATGTCAATAAAACGATTCTGACCGGAACAGGTGGCTCCGTTATGGGCGGAAAAATAAGTAGTAGCGGCTGGAGGTTTCTGGGTAACTTTAGTTGGCGCTCACCCGGGCTGGAGTTAAATGATGTGGGTTTTTTGCGACAAGCCAATTCTACCTTTGAGTTTATCTGGATTGGATACCAAGTCAATAAGCCCTTTTCAATTTTTCGTTCCCTCAGTGTCAACTCCAACCAATGGGCCGGGTGGGACTTTGGCGGAATCAACCTGTTCAAGGGCGGAAATATCAATGTCGATATGCAGTTTACCAATTTCTGGTCATTTGGTTTTGGTGTCAATAGAGAAGGGCGGGGTGTTTCGAATACTACGCTGCGTGGAGGCCCCGCTATCGTTGAGAACGGCAATTGGAATTTATGGGTCAATTTGCGCTCAAGCGATAGAAAAAAAATCCGGATTACAGTGGGGGGCTCACTCAATGTCGGAGATGAAAATGCGAGTAGTTCAAAAAATATCTGGGGCAGTATTACCTATCGTCCTATCAATAGCCTTTCTCTCTCCGTTGAGCCTGGCTTTAGTGACTTTTCCTCTACTTTGCAATACGTTGATCAGGCAGATTATCACGGTGATACTGAGTATCTCTTCGGGAGCATCCATCAGAAGACTTTCAATCTGACCATGACCGTTAATTACAGTCTAACGCCGGACTTAAGCATACAATATTACGGCGCACCATTTATAAGTGGAGGGCTTTACTCCGGCTTCAAAAAAATTACTCAGCCTCAGGCAGTTTTATTGAATAACAGATACTACCTCTTTGCTGAGAATCAAATCCATTTTGACGAAAATAATGAGGTCTATAATATCAGTGAGATGATGAATGGCACTACTGATTATTCTTTTGGAAAGCCTGACTTTAATTTCCGGCAATTCAGATCCAACTTAGTGCTTCGATGGGAGTATAAACCCGGCTCTACCCTGTTTTTGGTATGGTCGAAAGGGCAGACGAATGTCGTCTCTGACGGGCATTTTAACTTGAGAAACGATTGGTCTGCACTATCGAAAACGATAGGAGATAACGTGTTTTTGTTGAAAGCTTCCTATCGTTTCCAGGCAGGAGACCGGTTGTTTGGACTATAATTCCTCAATCCGCATTTTTATCATATAATCTTTCTGCGGGATTTCACTCAGAGTCAGGCGTTCGGGGAGTACATTTTCGAGGATGAAGACCATATCATCGAGTGTATCTCTTGCGATATCCTCGTGGTTGTCGGAGCGATAAGTTAGTGTGATGTCTTCCGGATTTATATTTTCTGTTTCGACCCTCAATTTGACCTTCACCTGCCCTTCCCAAACACACTCAACATACCTCGGGCACCGAGAGTCTTCTATCACTTCCTTGAAGTGGACGCTAATGGCATCGTCAGACGTCGACTTTTGTTCATCATAAGTTAGATTGAAGGATTTACCTAATACGATATAGGAATTACTCTGCTTCCGGCAAGCCGAAAATGATGTAAAAAGAATCAAAAATGCAATGGTGTAATTTTTCATAATTTTATTTTTTGTGTCGAAAGATTCACCCATATAGACCTTCTGATATTTGAAGTGGGTTGGCAGGATTCTTTTTATTAAGACTATTTTAACAATTTAATACTTCAGCCCCAACCTCTTATACACCTTACTCAATATCCACCCCGGACCAATCAACAGAAATTGTAGATCCTTGAAAAAGGATGGCTTCTTCCCTTCGTGGTTGTGACCAATGAATTGGAATATCCAGGCGACGACAAAAATAATCAGGGAAAGCGCCCAATAAGGCATTAAATTCACCTGCATTAATTGATAATTTCCCCAGATGACAATAATGGAAAACAGCAACATCCCAATGAACATAGGAAAAGAAAGTCGCAGATAATACAACAGCCCCAAAATAACAACAACCGTCCCCCAGTGAAAATACGGAGCCCAATCTCCTTTGACCACTCCAAACGGAATAAGGCTAAGCAGACCGACAATGCTGAAAAAGATGGCTGGAACACAAATGTAATGAATAAGCTGATTAAAGCTCGTCTGATGGCTTTCGCCATACTCGGTAAATAATTGGTCGATTTTTCGCATGATATTTACTTTTATTGTAACCACTTACTACCTCCCGTTTTAGACAGTAAAGAGGTGGTAAGTAGTTACAGATTATTACTAAATTTGTCTCATGCTTTTACTTTACAACAACCAAGTCTCTCGTTCGTTGATTATTTTTACTAATGAGGGAATAAAAATAAACGCCCCCAGCCGGAAAATCACCTTTTGTCAGTACTAATTGGTTGATACCTTGTTCTCCTATAAGGGAGATATCTTTGATTACTTGCCCGCTGGCACCTCGTATGATAAGTCGGACACTTTCCTGCTCTTCAAGCGAGTACCGGATGGTAGTATTTTCAGCGAAGGGGTTGGGGAAGCTCTCAAGTACTTCGAAGTCTGAAAGTGGCGTTTCCCTTTCTGCGAATTTCAATTCCAACGAATATTTCTGTCCTGCTTCGTCAAAGGCTTCAGCAGTCGTAACCCTCGAACTCAATTGGAATAATTCACTAATTCGTCCTGTCTTTTTAGCTTCGAAAGTGAGCTCAAAAACACGCCTTTCAGCGCCGGACTCCTGATATATATCCCACATAAAGGGCAATATGCCCTGTCCTTTGTGTTCCGTATTGAGGTAGGAGGGCAACCGGTTGCCTGTCATCGTCAGTGCATTAGCATCAAAAAGCAAAGTACCCTGAACACCTATAATGGGGGTACCTATTCGGGCACTAATGGAAAATACTTCCCCTGCCTGCACCCTTTGATTGGAAATTTGTAAATACACCGGATTGCTATCAGTCCTGTCCTCTATAATTTCCCCTTGTAATGGCATGACAGAACCGTTTACATCCCCGATTTTTATCGCGATAAAATTTATTCCGGTCAGTTGCAAGTCAAAATTGGTAAAGGATAGAAATTCGGGGAAATTCTCTTCGAGCGGGTTCGCCCCAAATGCGTATTCGCTATCGACAAATCGCCAACTATTGTTATCGGGAAAGCTGTCCGACAATCCCAAAATTACCCTTCTCAACAGAATCATATCAAAGGTGGAAATAGACCCCGAATTATTGACGTCAGCTGCAATTAAATAGTACGGATTGGTTATGGGCTGGATGCCTAATATATGCTTGCTCATGAGTATAATATCCAGTGTTGAGAGTCCAGCCTGGATATTTGTGTTCAAGTAGGGCATGAGGCTAAAAGAATTCATTCCAGCCAGCGTACAAAATTGGTAATCTCCTTCCTCATCTGTGGTGGTAGTAAAGGTATTTTCCCCCGATGCGATTACCTCAGCCCCCTCCAATGGCAATCCCGATACCGTTTGTATGTTTCCGCCAAGGTAGGTGTCACTACAACTACTCACTTCAGTCAGGAATGAAAAAGTACCCTCATCCCCACAACTATTTGTTGCAGAAATGGTGACAAGGTACTCGTCGCCTACTGCTACGCCCGGTATATATACCACCTCAATCGTGCCGTCATCCTGTATATTCATATCAAAAAATAATGCTTCGCCATCAATGCTACCATCATTGCCCTGATCAAAATAAACGTGAATGTCGGAAGAGTCCAACGGACAATCAGACGAAACTGTAAAGGAAGGCAGCGTAGCAGCACCGCAGGGGTTGTCACCTGTGCAAAGTACTCCGCTTAGTTCGGAATGTGAAATGACAGGTGGTGTCGTCTCTACAAAATGGTAAATTTGGGTGTATTGATAGAATCCCACGTCCTCTAATTCCGGACTAAGGGTGCTATTCGCCCAATGCCCCCCCGACTCAGCGGGAATGGAACTATCGCACCGGTTCGTCATGACGGCAGGAATATTATTGAATGGATTATTGTCGGCATCAATATAAGTCGTATGAGAGACCCAGCTACCCGAGGTGGTCGGCTTTACGATGACGTAAACACTTTCGTCACCCGGCATTTGGTTACAATCTTCATCTCTACCGATAACAATAGCAGGAGAAATACCATCGTAAACACAAGTATTGATAACGGAGTAGGTGCGCTTCATAGTACAGTCACCGGTCAGGTGGTCCTCATACGATATCACAATATTATCACATCCCTCTGACCAATACTCGGCTTCACCGGCAATCAATTCTCCACAATGGATGGTGTTATCTCTAGGAAAGTAGATAGTATAATCATGCACTGCCTGAACGTGAATCACCTGCCTGCAAGTATTAATGCTGGTAAGCCCCCAGTTATCCTCTGCCCGGAAAACCCGAGTGATATTGCCGTAGCCACAATCGTTTAATCCGGATAAAATTAAAGTTTGATAAGCGACACCTCCACAATTGTCACTGATGGAGGCAGTACCAAAATTTTGGTTGGCGTACTCCTCATCCCAGTTGTCGATATTGCCTAACCGCCAATCATCACACAGCAAGGTCAAATCATGTGGCGCAATGCAAGTAGGCCTGATAAGGTCTCCAATAAGAACTGTAACCTGGCCGGTTGCAAAATTATCGGATACCAATTCACTATAGCCGTTTGAGTAGGTTTTTAGCACCGTGTCTCCAAACTCACCACTTGCATTTCCATCATCCCATACCAATAATTCGATTGTTATTTCGGTACCTACATCACTACAATCAAACTCCACGTAATTTTGCCAAATTGATGATCCTGCTTTTCTAACCAACAAATCCACCTCACTACAATTGTCATAGGAGCCGTCATCCACGTCCTCGGCATAAATGCGGGCTATTCCTCCGCCTCCCATATAAGCGTTCAGGTCGCTATTAACGACAACGGTAGGGGGAGTCATCTCCTGCACGATAAACGGACAATCGAGATAGGAGGTGTCATTTTCAGCATCAATGGCAGTATAATACAGGTGGTAATAGCCGGGTAGGAGAGAGTCGGCGGTTATTCCCTCTGCGCCTGTTTGCACCGCGATGATTTCCTCCGTATTATCATCGAGCAGGTGGGTTATTTCCATATCAATTTGGTTGAATGACGGACAAATTGCTGCCGTTTCCGGAAAGGGTATAAAAATGTTCGCCTTACAATCGTCTGAATTAAGTGGATAGTGAACGATACCGCTGGGGTGCTCCGTCTCTTGGCAACTCAGCACCGGCGGATTCTGGTTTTCGATAGAGACAAATTGATTTACAAAATCATTTTCCATCAATGAGCATTCATTAACAACCGACCATTGCCTTCTGAAGCTATCCTCGGTCACATCGAGGTCGAGTGTATTTAAAAGTATATTGCCTGAGTAAGTCTCATTTATTTCTATTTTGCGAAAAGCAGAAGTAAAAAACGGATGCCCTGTCTCATTTATGGAAGGAAGTCCTACTGCATTCGTCTCGAAGGGAGCATCACAGGAAACGGAAGGCGTCATATCAGGCCAAAATATGTCTTGAATATGTGGCTGCCCAAAGTGAAGAAGTTGCTCACAGGAAGTAATGGCAGTATTTTCCTCACAAGCGTCAATGGGTACCAGCTGCACCTCGAACGTTCGGCGGATGATGAAGTCATTGCACTCCTCTTCCGGCAGCATTTCATCGTGGATAGTCACCCTGTAATTGCCGTATTCTCCACTTATTTGGGGGTATCCGGTCTTGTCTAAAATGGCTTTTGCCTCGCTTGGCAAGGGCGTTCCTATATCGTTTCCAAGATTGTCAACGTAGTAAATTTGGGGTGCGCTAAAAGACAGGTAAGGAATATCCCAAGTTCTTAGATCATAAACGATGTTTGCAGTTTCTTCGGAGGTATTATTGAGGCTTCCTTCATGCTCACTATACACTGCTACCGAAACATCCGCCGAACTCTGGGCTGCCACTAGCAGATAATAAGCAGCGTTCGCTTCTAACCATACACCGAAGCGTTGTACAGTGGATGATGTGCCAAAATAGCCGGTAGCGGGCAATATTGGTTTGGCCACAGCCAAAATAGATTGACAAGGTGCGTCGGGATTAAAAGCATCCTTGTATATTCCGGCAAAACCATCCGCGGGTAACCCGCTTACTTCAAAAGTGTAGAAATCAGACTGATCAACG
>JALVDO010000944.1 GCA_027008975.1 Saprospiraceae bacterium
AGATTGGTCAGGTAGGTATCTTGAAATTCCGCTTCTAAGCAATTTGCCGAAGAAAAATCAACGGCTTGAAATCCATTAATAATAGACAGGGATAAAAACTGCACCTTTGTCTCAACGGCAACCTGTGATTGGTCGTCAGGGCACTCAATAGTCAGTTCCGGGTCCGGTGTCAATTGGATGTTTTGCTCAAAGTTTAGTACTATTTCCTGCGAACAGGTGTCGGTGACCGTCCATCGCCTGTGCCAGGAGGTAGGTGATAACGTTTCAGTTGTATAATCGGCGGTGTATTGGCAAAGGCCGGGTGATAAACGCTTCCAACCGGAGGTGGTAACGAGGTATGGATACTCCCAGTCTTCGGCTATTGGTAAGCCTTGGTCGTCCAGATTGATGTCGTCAATACACCGAAACGTGGTATGCAGCGGTGGTGCAATCACATCCCCCTCGTTGGGGAGGCGAATGTTTATCACTTGGTCGCAACTAAAGGATTCTGATTCGTAATTACACTGATTATTCGCATTGACTAATATTTCAAAATGGCGTATTATTTGCCCGTCTCCACAGTTGTTATGTACAAGTGAATCGGTCAGCGTAACGGCACTGATGCCAAAGGACGTAGTTATGTTGGGAATGCCGGTTAGCTGTAACTTTTCCAAATCAGACGATGCAATGGACCCGCTCACGACGGTGCCATCGTGATCCACCTGAAAGCTCAGTGGTGCTGAAAATAATAGCACCCCTTCATCTCCACAGATTATTTCCGATTGTATGGTGGCGCTTTGGCTCGAAATGCTATTCAATAAACTTCCGCTTGGAGAATAAGCCACCGCCTCAACGTCAAAATAATCGGTATCAGCCACCATAAGTGTATAAGTAATACCCGGCTGGCAGGTCAAAGACACCCTGCTGATTGGTTCACTCAAACCTGAATAAAAACCTACGCCAGGGGGAAGTGTATGTCCTATTTGCAGTAAATCATCACAATTGCCGGTCGTGCCGAAAGCGTTCTCATACAAAGCAATCACACCATTTTCAGATAGCCCCCGCGTCTCAAAAACAAACTGTCCTTCTTCCTCTACCGTAAAGGAAAATGTATTGTAGCGATAATCACCGTCATTGCCCGGTAAGCAATTTAAATCTTCCGGTGGGAGTGGACTTCCTGCTATTAATGGCGGGATTGCAATGGAGTTAACCTGCACGTTCTTTGTGGCGTTGGATTGAGGGGCGAGGCACTCCAATGTTACTTCGTTTTGAGCATCCAAATGGATATATTGGAAAAATTGGATAATATTAGTCGGAATACACCAATCAATGATACTCCAATGCCTAATCACAACCCCCGGAAAACTCGTGTCGTCAGAGTAAGAGGCACCAACATTATTTACTGAGTTGGCAATAGGGTGCATTTTGTTATTTGTAAAGACAAAAGGATAGCCTGTAATTGATGGATGGGGTTGGTTGTTGCCATCAAAAAGAGGTATATCCGCACAATTGAGATAAACTGTTTTATTGGGGAGTATCACGTCTTCTATGGTGACGAGGCTGAATTTTATCGTTTGGCTACAAGTGTCCTGCGCCGCACCATCACATACCGTAAATGAAAAATGGCGGATGATGAAATGGTCGTCACAATCGCTCGGATCCACGTATTCATCGTAGCAACTCATGGTATTATTATCGCAACCTCCTGATAAAACCGGCAATCCAGTCGATGATAAAATATTGAAGTAGTCCATATTGGAAATACTTCCATCAACGATACTCCCGTCATTGTTCCAATTGTAAGAAAGTGGCTGTGGCAAAAAATAATCATCCACATCTGCCTGGATAAAGTGAGTCACAACATTGCCCTGAGTGAGGGGAATATTGGAAAAGGCACCACCATCAAGGCTATAAATCGATAGATGATAGTCAATTGCAGGTATGGTTGTGGCAAGCAATAGGGTGTAAGATTCCCCATCGGACAGATGTGCGAATAGTCGCTTGGTAGGATGATCGTTCGAAAATGATGCCACTCCGTCGGATGCTTTTAAAAATCGAGCATTGGCAATCAAATCCAGACATGGAAAGCCGATATCAAAACCGGCAAAATAAATGGCGAGGATGTCGCTTTCGCTCAATCCGTCTATTTCGATAAAATAATCATCCTCCTCATCAACGCTCACGGAAATCGTCGAATAATAATACGGAATTCCGGGAATGGAAGAGATGCAGTCATTTTCTGCAAAGGTGACTGATGAACTCCCCGATTGCCCATCGATAAATTGAATGGGTTGCTCATTACTTCGCGAGAGAGCATCGGGCGGGCACTCAAAGGTAAATTGTGAAAATAAAGAAGAGCTAATGAGTAGAAAAAACACGGCGGTTACCCAACCGTTTTTGTAATGGTTGTAATTCATGATCATAGAGATTTGTTGGTAGAAATGCAAACGGAAAGAAAGAGAATGTTTCCGAAATGAATTCCTACTGTTATGTAAAATAGTTATAGTTCAACGCTACGGTTTCGGGAATGGAATTGCGTCCTATGATTTGCGGTTTATGGAAT
Source organism: Saprospiraceae bacterium (assembly GCA_027008975.1). GTDB lineage: Bacteria > Bacteroidota > Bacteroidia > Chitinophagales > Saprospiraceae > JALVDO01. The sequence goes on from JALVDO010000944.1 coordinate 2,543, forward strand.
GGGGAATGGGGGAGTGGCTATAACTACAGAGCAAATGTAGTTATTTTTTTTTAGAAAAGCAAAAAAAAGTGGATGTGGCGCCGGATTTTTGAAAGCTCCGACGTCACTAATTTACTGCACACCAAGATACATGTTCCTCACCTCATCGAGGGTAAAAATATCGCTTAACCCTTGCTGAAAGACGTAGTCTTTGCCATCTTTTTGGAAAAAATAGCGAAAGCCATAACTGGTCGTTTTGTCATCGATTTTGTTTTCGTAAATGAAGCCGTCGTCTTTTTCTTCGATGATCTTTGAGAACAGCCGATTACCTTTAACTTCTTCGAGTTGAGATTTCTTGAGGGCTGCCAGATCGGGATTAGACGATTCGTTGACAAATAACTGCACACTATAGTCCGGTGCTTTTATAATGGTAATGTCTTTTACTATACCCAAATCATCGGCGACAACAACTGCACTATCCGGCGCCAGAATGACAACATTTGCCTGATAGGGATTTAGGTCAACTTTCTTCCAATCTTTCAGGGGGTCGGAAGTACATGAAAACATCAATATGGCTGCAAAAAATAAAAGGATTTCTTTTTTCATAGTTTGTATTTTGAACATAAACGCAAAGCTAACTGATTTTATCGTGATTGTCGGCAATTTTTTCAGCTAACCTCCAAAAAGGCAAATAAATTTTTTTATCCATGCGAAAGGGTTAAATTTGCACAAATTATTTCAGAACAAATGATCCGATCCTTACAAATAAAAAATTATGCAATTATCGAGTCTCTTGAAATGCAATTTTCGGAGGGGTTGACAATTATTACCGGTGAGACGGGAGCGGGGAAGTCTATTTTATTGGGGGCACTTGGTTTGATAATGGGTAATAGGGCGGATACCAAGGTACTTTTCAACGGAAGTGATAAATGTATCGTAGAGGCGGTTTTTGATGTGCGGCAGTATAATTTGGTCAGCTTTTTTGACAGTAACGAATTGGATTATGACGATGAGCTAATCATCAGAAGAGAAATCACCCCCGCCGGCAAGTCCCGTGCTTTTGTCAATGATACTCCTGTCAATCTAAAAGTATTGCAGGAAATGAGCAGTTCGCTGATTGATTTGCACCATCAATTTGATACGCTCGACATACACAAGCAAAATTTCCAGATGCAAATGATTGATGCATTAGCGGGCAATAAAAAGCGCCTCGATGCTTATCGAAAATCGTTCAGGCAATTAACGAAGCTAAAACATCAATTAGCAGTTATGCAGGAGGCCAACAGCCGGGCGGCACGGGAGCAGGAATTCATCTCCTTTCAGCTCAAAGAATTGCAGGAAGCAGGTCTGGAAGCGGGCGAACAGGATAAATTGGAGCAAGAATTAAAAATACTAACCGGTGCGGAAGAGGTGAAAAAAAATCTATCGGCTGCTGTTTTTCAATTGTCGGATAGCGAGCAATCCATTACTTCACAACTAATCGAAATCGGGCAATTACTGGCCGGGGTCAGTGGGTTGAGCGACGATTTGAGTGATTTGTATCGGCGTTTTTCCGCTGTACAGGAAGAATTAAGTGATTTGGGGCGCGATATTGAACGAGCGTCAGAGAGCGTAGAATACGATGAGGAGAAAATCCAGTTGGCACAGGACAGGCTCGATTTGATTTATCGACTGGAACAAAAGCATCAGGCTGCTAATTTGGAGCAACTGCTAGCCATCAGGGATGAATTTGCACGTCAATTACAATCCTTTTCAGACTCATCCAAGGAGGAAGAAAAACTTGCAGGTACGATTAAAGGACTCACCGCCGAATTGACCAAAATAGCATTGGATTTACAAAAAAAACGGCGCGCTGCCATTCCCGCATTCGAGAAAAAGGTCAAAAAAATGTTGGCGCATCTCTCCATGCCCAATGCACAATTTAAAGTGCAATTATCGACACGCGAAGAGCTGAGTTTGCAAGGATTGGACGAAGCGGCATTCCTTTTCTCTGCTAACAAAGGTATGCCCCTTCAGCGCGTCAAAGACGTAGCCTCCGGCGGAGAGCTAGCGAGGCTTTCACTCGTGACAAAATCTTTAGTTGCCAGCGCCATCCCATTACCCACATTAATTTTTGATGAGATAGATACGGGGATTTCCGGTGATGTGGCTTTGAAAATGGGAGATATTTTACGTTCTTTGTCCGATAATCATCAGGTGATCTCGATTACGCATTCACCACAGATAGCATCAAAGGCGGATGCACATTATTTTGCATATAAAAAGGAAACGAGTAACCGTACACTAGCCAAGGTAAAACTATTAACAAAAGAAGAAAAAATTAGAGCATTAGCTGTTATGCTCAGTCAGAACCCACCAAGTGAGTCGGCATTGGAAAATGCACGGGAGTTGTTGTTGAGGTAGTCAAATCTGCATAGGCCCATGCGTATAGGGATAGCCCTACTCGCACCAAACAATACAAAAAATGATAAAACAATTATTGCTATTTCTATCTTTTGTACTAACCTTGTCCTATTCGCATAAGGTGACGGGACAATGGGATTACCTCCTAAGCATACCCGAATATTATTACAATAATATTGGATTGACAGAACTTCAAAATGGATATGTTGCATCTATCGGATGGCGTGGAATTCCACCTTATGGATACTTCGCAGAAGATTACTATCTCAGCGTGGTAGACACCGGTGGGCAGGAAGTGTTTACGAAAATATTTGCTGAGGAATTATTCATACTTAAGGTACTTCCGGCCGATTCCGGAATGTATGTTGTCGGCTTTCAGGAGATAGATTCTCTAGACAACCGGGAGGTATATGTCAGCAAAATTGATTACGATAACCAGATTGTCTGGGAATCTACTTATGGTCATTTCGACCTAGGAAAACCAATAGAGGCGCTTGTCTTTCCAGATCAAAAAATTGGGCTGTTTTTTACTGAAAAAAATCCTATTGACGATGGTGTCGATAGTATCTGCTTCAAACAACTTTCCCCTGACGGCACCACATTATCAGTTGTGACGGTTGAAGCATCCGGTGAGTTTGATGCATATCGTTCAATAGCACTCGCCGAAGATGGCAATCTTCTTGTCACAGGCGATTTGAATGATTCATTATATCTTCAAAAAATTGATTTGGAAGGAAGTGAAATTTGGAAAAAAGTATTCTTTGATAGTTGGGGATTTAAAGGCAGAAAAGTCACCACGACCCAAGACGGGAAGATAATAGTAATGGGATGGATTCTGAATGGTTCTGGATTGGGAGGCGGCGCGCTTCACAAAACAGCATTATTAAAGACAGACAGCGAAGGAGATTTACTATGGCAGCACCAATACCTGGCAGGAGCTAGTACGAGCGCTTATGACTTTTGCGAAACGGATGATGGTGGATTTGTAATGATTGGAGATTTTGATAATGATGATTTTGGAGGAGAGGGGATTTTTAAATTGAAAACCAATAGTGAAGGAGAGGAGGAATGGAAAAAAAGAACGGAAGATTTGGAACAATTGGAACAATTCAACGAAGGTGTTTCCTTTCTTGATGCAAGAAATATTATCCAGACAAAAGATGGGAATCTGGTAATGGCAACTAACGTTCGGGTAGTGAACCCTCCAATTGTGGGTAAGTCTCTTTATCTCTTAAAGACGGCTATTGACTGCGGAGGCACCATCGGGACAGCAGATTTGAAAAACCCTCCAATTGTTTCTAATATAACCCTTAGTCCGATACCGGCATCCTCCCTTTTGACGATAGAAGTTGTGCTGACAACTAAGACCAGATTAAGTATAGAAATCATCAATTCTGCCGGACAAATAACGAATACCATCCGAACGAACGAAAGGCTCGCAAAAGGCATTCATCATTTCAAGACCGATGTGAGCGGAATGCAGAGTGGTTATTATCAACTTAGGGTATGCACTCCGACAGAAAGCCAGATAAAATCATTTATCAAAACTGACTGAGGCGCGGGGCTTCTGAAAAGTATTTACCGTTTATAGCTTGGAATCTTTCGAATACGGTACACTAGACAAAAGCACGTGGCTTGGTAACTCTTCCTTTCGACAAGACTAGTGTTTTATTACCTGTTTTTGAAATAATTTTTCATTAAGTAGTTGGACAATTTAAATGATACAAAGGTAATATTTTTACGTCGCATCATCATTTTTCAAATGATGTTATATATCATAATTTGAGCATTTTGAGTTACCTTTTTTTTCCATTTTTCAGCCATTTAATTCTTTTCGGTAAAAAGATATGAATATCTTTGTGGACAAAAAGGAAAAGACTCCCTAAAACATTACCAAATTTTGGTTGTTGACGGAAACGAAACTTCTTAATCAAAAAATTAAAACAATGGGATTACTAGAAGGAAAAAGAGGCGTTATTTTCGGCGCTCTAGACAAGCAGTCCATCGCTTGGAAGGTAGCAGAACTATGTGTAAAAGAAGGTGCAAAAATCACCTTGACCAATGCTCCGGTAGCCATGCGATTTGGTCATATCGAAGATCTTGCTAAGCAGTTAGACACCATCGTCATACCCGCGGATGCGACTAACGATGAAGACTTGGACAACCTCTTTGAGAAATCAATGGAATACCTTGACGGAAAATTGGACTTTGTCCTTCACTCCATCGGAATGTCCATCAACGTCCGAAAGAAAAAAGCCTATACCGATCTTCGTTACGACTGGATGATGAAGTCATTTGATGTGTCGGCTATTTCCTTCCACCGCGTTATGCAATCCCTATGGAAAAAAGATGCTATGAATGACTGGGGGTCCATACTCGCGCTAACTTATATGGCCGCGCAACGAACCTTTCCAAACTATAGTGAAATGGCAGAGGCAAAAGCTTTATTGGAATCCTTCGCCCGCAGCTTTGGATATCACTTTGGAACGGCAAAGAAAGTCAGGGTCAACACCGTCTCTCAATCGCCGACTATCACTACCGCCGGTTCGGGTGTCAAAGGTTTTAGTGATTTCTTCAACTACGCCGATAAAATGTCGCCACTCGGCAATGCGCCGGCTGAAGCCTGTGCCGAATATTGCGTCACCTTATTCTCTGACTATACGAGATATGTTACCATGCAGAATTTATACCACGATGGAGGCTTCTCTTCCATGGGGATGAATCCGGCGGTACTGGAGGGGTGATTTTGGTTATGCTCCCCCCTCTTTGACCACTAGTTTTTTGCCATCCCACTTACTGATTTTTTTATAAAAATCAAGGAGGTCTTTTTTGCGATTGATAGGGATTCGATAGGGCAGTATAACTAATTTTCTGGTGTAAATGATTTTATTGTTCTCCATTAATATTTGTGCCTCGTAAGTGCCGAATTCGGAGGAAAACCGGACAGGTTTTGCTAGAGGATTCTTTTCGATAGTAAACCCGGGGGGTATCTTATAAATAAAGGTATCTACCTCCGTATATCCATCGGGGCTTAGAATATCATAAGTTCGTTTCTTTTTAAACCTAGGTTTATTAGAAAACTTATTCACACTATTAATTGGAATGAAAAACCGTTTACCCGAAATGGATGCGAAGCGATCTGCTTTTACATTAAAATCAAGTGAGGCCTCCGGTTTACTATCGCTGCATTCGTGATTTAATTTCTGAACATTGACGTTGGTAACCTTTCCAAGTGTTTCTTCAAACCACTCTCGGAACTGCTTTTCATCATTGGCAAAATGCAGGTATCTGACATCCTCCTGATTGATGCCTCGATAGGTTCGCTTTCCGGAGATATTGGCGTTACCCTTTCTGTCGATGGCAATTTCCAGTTGATTAGTTGTATTATTCTGTTCGGCAGGATAATCCGGAGTTTTGATGAGCTTGCCCCCTTCTGGCTCAATGGTTAATACCGGTCTGTTTCTGGTAAAGCTTCCGAGATAGTTTGTAGGATTGTGGCTACTGGTACATTCTAACCAGCAATCCTCCTCCGGTACATACAAAATAACATGGTTAAAATCCGGCGAAACAAAGTTGTTGCCTAAGTCCAAAGAGGGTCCTTCCCTTCCTGCATCCACCAAAGTCGGGACAGATTCAATGCCGGCATAATTCAATAGTGAATAGGTGTAATTGGTCAGTGCCTTACAATCCCCGTATTTGTTTTCATAAACGTAGGCTGCATCAAATGGAATCCACCCGCCATCACCAAGTTGTACACTGACGTAGCGCGTATGCTCCTGCACATAATGATAAATCAGGTCTATTTTCTCCCGTTCGGTTTTGGCATCTTTCAGGAGGTGATCTATTTCTTTTTTGAGTGCATCCGGCAATTCATTTTTCCCTCCAAACAGTTTACTCATAAAACTACTGAAGGCTTCCCAACTTGCCATACTTCCCCTGACACCTGCCATCTCAAATTCATCCGGTCGTATTTTCAATAATGGTAAAAATTCAAAATAACGAGGCATTCTTTCATCCGAATAAATAGGAGAGAGATTTGTCATTGTCCAGGTTAGTTTTTTCCTTCCATTCTCAGTTATTTCCTCCGGTTTTATATCGAGATTAAAAGATTGAATATAGTATTTTTTTTCTTCGGGAATAATAAAGGTAAAAGAGGACTCCTCAACACCCTCATCCAGCCATTGAAAATACCAATCGGCATAATTGGCATTGCTAATGCCTGACACCTTTTTTCGGAATGAATATTCGATTGTAAAAGGATAATTATTGCCTTCCCACTCATAAGATTTCATCAGGCGACTATCGAATGACCTTCCTGAAAAATTGGCAACCGTTTCGATGATGTC
>JALVDO010000945.1 GCA_027008975.1 Saprospiraceae bacterium
GACCCCGTGGATGGCATCCCGAATAGGGAAATCGGAAGATTTGCAGCCCACTAATTTTTTCAATAAATTCTTGCTCTGGTTTGAGCGCCAGTTGGATAATTTCATTGCCTGGTATGGCAAACAATTGGAATGGGTGCTCAATCACAAATTGATATTTGCCGCAATTATACTTCTGACCATTGCTGCAACAGGTGCGATGCTAAAACAAAACATCGTCGGAATGGAGTTGATTTCAACGGGAGACCAGGGAAAGTTTAGTTTGTTTCTGGAGTACGACAAATCGACCCCATTGCGACAAAATAATATTACCTCCACCAAAGTCGAAAACTTCCTACTACAGCAACCGGAAGTTGAGACTATCTTTAGCAATATCGGAGGTCCGAGTACGAGTATCGGGAGTTTAGGAGTCGGTTCCCCAAACAAAACAGAATTCACCATACAGCTGGTACCCGGAGAAGAGCGCGGAAATATATCAACCGAGCATTTTATGATTACGGTAAGGGAAGCCCTCCGAAAAGAATTTCCGGGTATCAACTTCTCGATGACAGCATTGGGGTTAGTACCGCGTACTTCTCCTATTGAGATTACGCTAAGTGGTAGCAATATTGACAAAGTAATGGAGACAGCGGAGCGATTAAAATCCGCTATTCAGGATATTCCGGGGGCTGATAATGTTCAGCTATCCGTGGAGGCAGGTAGCCCGGAATACAAGGTCGTGCCGGATAGAGATAAGATGCAGCGCCTTGGGCTGAATACAGCCTATGTAGGAATGAACCTACGGACGGCCTTTACCGGAAATGATGACGCCAGCCTGACAGAAAATGGCGTAGAGTATCCAGTGAGAATTTGGCTGGATGACTTCAACCGGCAGAATTATGAGGATGTCAATCAATTGACCATTATTAACCCGATGGGGATGGCGGTGGAAGTTTCGCAATTTGCAGATGTCGTGCAGGATAACTCCCCTTCATTGTTGGAACGCAAGGACAGACAACCGGCTGTTACGCTAACTTCCGATGCCCTTGGTCGTCCGTCAGGTACAGTCGCAGATGACGTCGTAGCTTATGTAAAAGCCAATCCACTTCCGGAAGGAATCGAAATGACATGGGGTAGCGATATTAAAAAGCAAAATGACAGTTTTGGTGCAATGGGCAATGTACTACTCATATCCTTCATCCTAATTTATTTGATTATGGTGGCACTATACGATAGTTTCATCTATCCGTTTGTCGTACTATTCTCCATCCCTGCAGCTATTATTGGGGCTCTACTGGCTCTAAATTTATCTATCAGCAACCTGAGCCTTTTTGCTTTATTGGGATTAATTATGCTGATGGGACTAGTTGTCAAAAACGCCATTCTAATTGTTGACTTTACCAACCAATTGAAGGCACAGGGAAAGCACTATAAGGAAGCGCTAATCATCGCAGGAAAGGAACGGATGCGTCCAATCCTAATGACGACCTTATCCATGGTCATAGGAATGTTACCCATCGCATTGGCAACAGGTACGGCTAGTGAATGGAAGAATGGACTAGCCTGGGTAATTATTGGGGGATTAATGTCCTCCCTTATCCTGACAGTCTATCTCGTTCCGGTCATTTACTACCTGGTAGATAGTATCAAAGAGCGCTTTGGTTTTGAATAAGTTGTCTCTTTACTAAGTAAGTTATAGACGTTGTTTTACAAATGAATCAGGGGTGACCAAAATAGATTTGGTTGCCCTTGATGATTTCTGAAAAAAACACTTATCTTTGAAGCATCTGAAAAAGCTGTAAAGAAAAAGGAATGACTGAAACCAACTTCACCATCCAATGGTTACTAAAGCGCTTCGCCTACGACAGCATCGCCCGAAATAAGCAGGTGGAACAGTCCTGCCTTGATTACTTCAAGCACAACAAGGACATTAGCATCCTCGATATTGGCTCCGGGACGGGGGCATCCTGTATTTATTTTATGGAAAAAATAACCGCCAATCAGGTATGGACACTCGTGGAGTTGAATCCCGAATTGGCAAAAGCATCCGCCGAGCGCATAGCGGCTTATGCAGTAGAAAACGGCTATATCGTCCAGCAGGGGGCGCAGCAACTTTTTTTACAAAAAAAACAAAAATTCGTCACCGTCCACATCCGGCAGGAATCCTTCCTTCAAATGGATAGCCGGCTGGATTGGGGGAGCATTGACCTACTGACAGCAACGGCGGTATTTGACCTGCTATCGAAGGAGTTATTTGCCAAATTCATCGAGCCAATAATCACTTACCGAATCCCGCTGCTGGGGACGATTAATTACGAGCGGATGTCCTTCCTGCCTACTGATTCCCTTTCCGAAAAATACGCCGATTTGTACACCCAACACATGGTGCGTCCGCAGGCGTTTGGGCACGCTATGGGTGGCAATTGCATCCGGGAGATAACTTCCCTATTCCGGCAAAACGGGCTATCCTTTGTAAGCGGTGAGAGCAATTGGAGGATTCCTCCCGAAGATGCCACCATGCGCCATTACCTCCTCGATTACATGGCGGATGCCATCCCCGAATTATTGCAGACGACGGATGAGTTAGCAACCTTCACGGAATGGCTTGCCAACAAAAGACAACAAAAAAATCTCACTATCATAGTCGAACATCGGGATTTTTTCCTGTACTTTTGACCCGCTATGTGGAAATTCCTGATTTTATACCTGCTGCTAAACAGCCTCTTCTTCCTACCTCGCTATATTTTGGAGCGAAAGAATAGCTCGTTTTTTCCCTGGAAAGGGCTGGTTGAGGGGGCGCTTCCCCAACGCATTCAATACCTCATCAATCGCTTCAATTACGATATTTTTCGGGTCTCTTCCGACTTATTCTGGATAGTGGGTTTGGTCTTGGTATTCCACCTGAAGGTGCCGACTATCTATGTTTTTATCCCCTTATTCTTATTGTGGGCTTACCATCTATACTATCACATTTTTGAGAACATCTACAAGGTGGAGCCACTTTTTTACAGGGATTTTTTGCTATTAAAAACGGGGGCGCAGTTGTTCTTTCGGGAATTAACTTTGACCAATGTCGCAATTTTTTTCGGGGTTATTGTTGTCGGAATGGGATTTTATTATCTCTTGGATGCCATTTTGGAATTGGGACGTAATATCGACTTCCCGCTGTGGTTAAAAACCGGCTTTGGTGGGATAACACTAATGACCATTTACAGCCTTTTTATCTATAATTACAAAGCTTATGGCAAGATTGTTTTCCCGTGGTCAATACAGTCGCTTTGGCGTAATATCCGGCAGTCCATATCCACGAAGAAATACATGGAGCAGTTTGATTTTAAGAAATTATCCGCCCACCGTCCCTACCAAAATATCCGGCTTCGGAGACGTCCCAATATCTATTTTATTCCCATTGAGTCCTACGGAAAAATCCTCCTCACCCATCCCGGCTTAAAGGATGATTATCGGCGATTCATCCCTCGTGTGCAACAATCCATGGAGGAGGGGGGGTGGTCTGTTGCCAGCCACCTATCTACCGCACCAATTACGGGGGGAGCTTCGTGGGTGAGTTATACAACTGCACTTTTTGGTTTCGACATCAAAGATCAGGGCACCTATCTCACCCTGCTCAACAAAGAGGAAATCCGTGAATACCAGCACCTAATGCGGTGGTTTCAGCAACAGGGATACCGCAACTTCCGCCTCGCTCCCATCGCCGGCTTCAAGGATATGAAAATACCATGGGATACCTACCGCGACTTTTACGCCATCGACGAATGGATTAAATACGAACAGATGAACTACGGGGGAGCGCTGTATGGCTTTGGCCCCTGTCCGCCCGATCAGTTTTCCCTTTATTTTGCCAAAAATCACATCAAGGGACAAGGAGCGGCACCTTTCTTTTTGTTTTTTATTACTCAAAATTCACACAGCCCCTTCACCCCTCCATATCAGGTAGCTCAGGATTGGAGACAGCTCGCTAAGGGTACTCAATACACCAATGCGACCTCCTCCTCCATCTTCGTACAACCCAAACTACCGGACTACGCCAAAGCCATTCAGTACCAATTATCATTCCTTGGTGATTTTATTGTCAAGGAAGGAACAGCAAACGATATTTTCGTACTCATTGGCGACCATCAGCCTCCTACCTTCCCTACCGAAAAAGATGGAATGGAAACGCCCATTCATATCATCAGCAAAGACAGGGATTTTGTTCGCAACTTCGGGGAGTATGGCTTTACACAAGGGCTGTTGGCAGATATTGCCACCCCTCCGATGAAGCACCAGGGATTTTTCTCTATGTTTGTGCGGGAGTTAGCACGGAGCTATGGTGTAAAGGGGAGTGAAATTCCTCCATATCGTAGAGAAGGGGAAGGTTTTTTTGAGTAGTTTTGTTTGTTTTTTGGATTCAGTTATTTAAGCATTTCCCGCAAAGGTACGCAGAGTGTCTCGCAAAGGTCGCAAAGGTTCCCGCGAAGGTGCGCTAAGTATCTCGCGAAGGCGCGCAAAGGTTCCCGCAAAGGTGCGCTAAGGTTTCGCTAAGGTGCGCAAAGGAGATTATATTTTTCATTCTCACATTCAATCTTTTAATCATTTAACCTTGTTCCTTTTCCCACAAAACTACATAGGTGGCCATGGCAATCGTATAAAAAACGAGATATTAAATCAAGCGCTTATTTAGCAATCCCAATGTCTTGATGGTGTCAATGAAGGATGCTGAGTCCACACTTCACCTATGATTAGGAATATCAAATTTATTTTTTGGTCATAAAAACACAAACCTTAGCGAACCTTGGCGAATCCTTTGCGCCCTCCGCGGGAAATTTTTGTGTCTTATTTTTTATACGATTGCCATACATAGGTAGCGTCACAATAGGGAACATAGTTTTTTTGTTAATAGAAGATGAAAAGTACCATACACATCTGGAATGAACGCCACAGTATCCTTATGCTTATGGCATTATTGATAGCCATTGGAATAGGGGACATTCGGGTATTACCCTTATTGCTGTCCATTTCTATTATCTATTATATCATTTCCAACAGGGAGGAAAAGCATTTGTGGAGCTATGCCAATATCGTTACTCTTTTCCGCTTGGGAATCATCCTGTTCACTACGTGGAACATTTCAGACCTTGAAGAGACGACCTTGTTGATGCTATTTGGAATTGCACTTGCGATGGATGGCTTAGACGGTTATCTTGCCCGCCATTACAAACAAGCTTCCGATTTCGGTGCCTATCTCGATATGGAGACGGACTCCTTTTTTGTAGCAGCTTTATCTTTCCATTGGTGGCAAAACCACGTTACGAGTTGGTGGATATTGATTATTGGCTTTATGCGATATAGCTACGTCCTGATATTTACAATAGTAAAAACCAAAGGGAAGGAGAAAAGTACCCGTTTCGCTAAAACCATCGCCGTTATTTTTATGTTGGGAATGCTCAGCCCCTGGGTATTACCCCTTGTTTATGCCTGGTGGGTTCTAATTATTATCTCGCTATTGACGGCTTATTCGTTTGGAGTGTCTTTTGTTGGGAGGAGTGGTTGGGGCAAATAGAATTCAACCTCGTCATTCTCATTTCGATTTCCATTCTAATCACTACCTTTGCCTCATGCCGGACATCACCATCATCATGCCAGTATTCAATGCAGCCAGCTATTTACAGGAGTGCATTGATTCCATCCTTTCCCAAACGGAAAGAGACTGGGAGCTGATCGCCATTGATGACCACTCTAAGGATAACAGTCTGCAAATACTACTCGATTATCAATCGAAGGACGAAAGGATTCACATCTTCAACAACAAGGAGAAAGGGATTATTCCGGCTCTTAGGTTGGCTTTTTCTCATGCGAAAGGAATATTCATCACCCGAATGGATGCCGATGACAAGATGGCGCCAACTCGCTTATCGCAAATGAAACACCAACTTCTGAAACATGGCAAAGGACATATCGCGACGGGACTTGTTCGGTATTTTTCGGAAAACACACTGGGCGACGGCTATCAGCGTTATGAAAAATGGCTCAACGACCTGACCCGGCAAGGTACCAATTTTGATGAGATTTATAAGGAGTGTGTCATTCCATCTCCGTGTTGGATGTTGTATAAGGAAGATTTGCACGCAGTGGGAGCCTTTCAGCCCAATACCTATCCGGAGGATTACGATCTCTGCTTTCGATTTTATAAGCAGGGTCTTAAAGTAATACCGGAACATAAAATACTACACCATTGGCGCGACTACGCCACTCGAAGCTCCCGCACCGACCCACACTATGCCGACAATGCTTTTTTAGATTTAAAAGGGCGTTGTTGCATGAA
>JALVDO010000946.1 GCA_027008975.1 Saprospiraceae bacterium
AACATACATCCCAGAACCCAAAACAAAGTCGAATTTCAAATACAAAGTGTAGAGGGCAGAGCGGTAGAATACGGCAATCTATCCATTTCGATTATTGACTCAAAGGCTGCTACGTTGGGACAATTCGTTTATCGAGGGGAGGCACTTCAGAGCATACATCCCGAACGTTTGAGCAGCGAGCTGTTTTATAAGGGGACGGTAACGGATATAAATGAACGGCCTTACCAAATCAATATTCTCGGGGTCTTTTTCCCAAAGACTTTTAAGTTTTATTATACTAAATCGGATAGTGCCGGAAAATTTATCCTGACACTCCCTGCCTTTCACAATCAGGAGGATTTCCAATTTGTCAATTATGAAAATAAGGAAATAAAGGTTCGGCTAAAAAGTCCAAAAGCAAAACCAAACACTCAAAAACTCCTCTACGATAAAGACATTACCGACTTTCTCATTCAATCGAGAAACCGGAAGAAGATAAATACCTACTTTAGCACACAGGCGCCCTTTGTTGATTTAGTACAGGACGAGTATCCCTCTACCGCGTTTACATCTTTAAAGAATATTGATGTGACGGAATACAAAAACTTTCCCGACCTCGCCACTTTTTTTAACGAAGTACCCAATCTGCTAATCTTCACCAAGAACATCAAAGAAAAGACTTACTCCGCCCGCATCCAAAATCCTCAGATCGTGGGTGTACACAAGGAGTACAAGGAGCCGCCTCTTTTTATTATTGATGGGAAAGTCACCCGAGATGCCAACTTCATTGGACATTTAGAAAAAGATCCTGTGCAGTCTGCCAAAATTTTCTTTCAGTACAAAACACTTAGGAAATACTTTAGCGTCATGGGGCAATACGGCGTTACCGTATTAGAGACCAGTCTTTCAGACATCAAGCTACCCGAAGCTGAAGAAGAAGATATTTTCACGCTAAGTGGTTTTCAGGAAATCACGCATCCTGATGTTTCCATAACAGTACTCCCAAATGAAGAGACGCCCCTATTCCGAACACTAATCGCTAGGGACAGCCATATCCGGTTAGATGATAATGGTCATGCCAGTTACGTCTTTACAACGCCCGACAATATTGGTGAATTTAGTATTTTGATGGTTTCATACGGGAAGGATGGTTTGCCTGAAGGTAGCCGCATTATTACATTTATTGTGGAATAAAACAGCCCCTAAAACCAAATTGACAAGCCCGCCTTCGCCATGCCTGCCAATTTGATTTCAGAAGCAATTTTTGTGGGTTTAATGTCTTCTTTTCCGCTTGACGGTCGTCTTGGTTTTGGTGCGTTTTACTTTTGTCTTTTTGCCCCTTTTACCGGCTTTAGTTGTTGTTTTGGTGCGTTTCATGCCGGCTTTATTGCCTTTTTTACCTACTTTGGTCGTGGTTGTTGTCTTTTTGACGCCGGCTTTATTGCCTTTTTTTGCAGCCGTGGTCGTGGTGGTTACCTTTTTAGCTCCAGTGACCTTTCCATTTTTCTTTTTCACGCTGACGGTCGTCGTTTTGCTCTGATAGTGAACCCCTCCCGGGCGATTCTTCCTAACAACCGTTGTGCGCTTGTGTACAACTACACTCGTACGCCTGTGAGGCTTGTAAACGCGATGGGCGTGTACTACCCGGTGGCTGGGTGCTACCCTATAATGCACGTGATAAACACGTACTCTCGGACGATAAATAAACAACGGACGTGGTCTCCATGGGCGCCACCATCGAGGATAGACAGCCCAATACCAGGGACTCACGTAAGGGCGATAGGTCGGAACATAGACAAACCTTACACTAGGCCAAAACCAGACGTTCACGATAACACCCATCACATCCGCCTCATCTGCGGGACCTCCTTTGCCTTCGACACTTTCGTCTTCATAGGGCTCAACAACCACTTCGCTACCATAGACATCCTCATCGCCAACAATTTGTAGCATGGCATCTTCTTTCCCTCGTTTCTCTATTTCAATGACAGCAATATCCTGTACCTCATCTTTATTGACATAGGTTTGTAGTACGATGGCGTGGACATCCCCATCCATATTGTCAACAATGCGAATATAGTCGGTCTTCCCATCTTCGTTTAGATCCAGATTGTTGATTCCTTCGTCCTCTGAGTTCAACCGCTTTTCAAAATCCTCCAGGGAGGAAGATTTTTTGAATACCTCAAGCGTGGCTTCAAGGCTTAGATTATCCCCCGGGAATCCGGTAGAATCCAACGGCTCCGATTGTGCATTTGTATTTGAATGAAATGCCAAAATCGTAAAGACAAAAAACAATATTAATTTTCTCATAATTTTTAATTTTAAGTGGAATGATACAAGTTTGACTACCCTTCCCGGAAATGGTTTAACCAAAAAAAGGCAACTGCGAAATTCACAGTTGCCTTTTTGGTTATTTTATACAAGGTAGTTTATTCCTCGCTATCGTTTACTGTTTCTTTAGCGTCCTCAGCTGCATCAGAAATTGTTTCGGTGGTTGCTGCTGCTACTGCTGCTGCCGCCCCACCTTTCTTCTTACGGCGTCGGCGCTTGGAAGATGTTTTGCCTTCTGATGAAGAGCCGGTGTAAACTTCATTGAAATCAACCAACTCAATCATTGCCATTTCAGCACCATCCCCCTGTCGGAAACCCGTACGGATAACTCGTACATAACCTCCGGGACGATCTCCCACTTTGGCTGCAATAGTCCCAAAGAGTTCTGTTACGGCATATTTGTTTTGCAAATAGCTGAATACTACTCTGCGAGAGTGCATGGTATCCGTCTTTGCCTTAGTGATTAACGGCTCGATAAACCTTCTCAACGCCTTAGCCTTTGCCAGCGTTGTGTTGATTCTTTTGTGCTCAATCAGTGAAATTGACAAATTCTTGAGCAGGGCTTTTCGATGTCCCTTTTTTCTTCCGAGATGGTTAAATTTTTTCCCGTGTCTCATGACTAATTAATTTACTTCGTGACACTCCCCAAATTGTGCGATGCGAGATAGTAGGCATATCCATTACTAACTCGAGGTGTAACCACATATTATTACAATAATTTCATTCCAACTTTATCGAAATGACCTACTTTATTAATGAAGCTATTAAATAGCAACTATTCTTTATTAATCTTCGTCCAGCTTATACTTTGCCAAGTCCATACCAAAAGTCAAGCCTTTATCCTGTAGTAATTCTTCAATTTCTACTAAGGATTTCTTACCGAAGTTTCTAAACTTAAGCAACTCGTGCATATCGTACTTGACCAATTCCGCCAAAGAATTAATCTTGGCAGCTTTCAGACAATTGTAAGCTCTCACAGACAAGTCCATGTCCTCCAGAGATGTTTTCAACAACTTACGCATGTGTAAGATGTGCTCATCAACGATGTCCGCTTCGCTTGACTCGGCTGTATCGAAAGTGATATTCTCGTCTGTAATCAACATTAAATGCTGTATCAGGATACGGGAAGCCTCTCTAATGGCATCTTCCGGATGGATGGTACCATCCGTTTTGATTTCGACTGTCAACTTCTCATAATCAGTACGTTGCCCTACACGAGTATTCTCGATAAAATAAGCCACATTTTTGATAGGCGTGTAGATTGCATCAATTGGAATAGAACCAATCGGAGCATCTTTTGGCAATTTCTCAGCTGCCGGAACATAACCACGACCTTTGGTGATGGTCAACTCGATTTCGAGATTAACGAAAGGCTCCATATTGCAAATCAACAAATCGGGATTTGTCACTTTGAAAACATTGGTAAAATCCTGAATATCACCAGCGCGAAATTCCTCTTTCCCTTTGATGGTAAGATAAATCTTATCAGCGGTCATATCATCATCGGCAATTACCTGCTTGAGTCGCACCTGCTTGAGGTTGAGAATAATCTCAACGACATCCTGCACAACACCGTTAATTGTAGAAAACTCGTGATCGACGCCTGCGATTCGGATAGTAGAAATGGCAAACCCTTCGAGCGAAGACAACAAAACTCGACGAAGAGAATTACCAATAGTTTGTCCGAATCCGGGCTCTAATGGTTTAAACTCAAAAAAGCCGTGAACATCATCAGCTTTTTGTAAGAGAATCTTATTAGGCTTCTGGAAATTTAATATACTCATATTTAATGATTACTTTAGAAGAAAAGTGGTGGCAATTACAAACTATTTTGGCAACTCCCAACAGGAAGTCGCCAAAATAGAAATCTACATTTATTACTTGGAGTACAATTCGACAATCAATTGCTCGTCGATTTTCTCTGGAATTTGCTCTCTTTCGGGGTAGTCCAAAAATGTACCGGAAACAGTATCCGGATTGAACTCCAACCAAGGGAAATTCCTTACTTCAGACTTAGCACTTACTGCATTGCGAACAACCTCTAGCCCCTGTGACTTGCCTCTGATGCCAACGACATCCCCCGGCTTCAGCAAACACGACGGAATGTTGGTGACAACGCCATTTAACGTCACGTGCTTGTGGTTAACCAACTGTCTGGCTGCTCTTCGTGTAGGCGCCAAACCCAAGCGGTAAATGGTATTATCCAATCGAGATTCGAGCAACTGCAACAACACAGTACCGGTCACCCCTTTCTTGCTGGTTGCTTTTTTGAATAGGTTTCTAAACTGTCGCTCTAGTAGTCCGTAAGTATATTTAGCCTTTTGCTTCTCCAATAACTGAAGTGCGTAATCAGACTTTTGTCTCCTACGTTTACCATTGCCATGCATCCCCGGAGGATACTTCTTTTTTTCAAAAGAACGATCAAAACCAAAAATTGCTTCTCCGAAAGCTCTGGCTTTTTTAGTAGTAGGTCCAGTATATCTTGCCATTTAAATAGTCTTTTTCTGTTGAATTAAACTCTTCTTCGCTTAGGTGGGCGACAACCATTGTGAGGAATAGGAGTCACGTCAATAATTTTTCTTACCTTGATACCCGACGCATCAACTGCCCGGATAGCTGCTTCTCTTCCACCTCCCGGTCCTTTTACATAAACCTGAGCTGAACGCATCCCCGCCTCATGCGCTACTCTCGCGGCATCAGTTGCTGCAATCTGTGCTGCATAAGGCGTGTTCTTCTTTGAGCCTCTAAATCCGGCCTTACCGGCAGATGCCCAAGAAATCACCTGCCCACTCTTATTCGTCAGCGTGATAATTATATTATTAAAAGAAGCCTGAATATAAACCAATCCTTCCGAATCGATTTTTACTTTTCTTTTTTTAGCCTTTTTTCCTCTTGCTTTCGCCATGTTAAGATCTAAAATTATGAGGGCCAATACCCTATTTGTCTAAAAATTATTACTTAGTTACCTTCTTCTTGTTTGCAACAGTCTTTTTACGTCCTTTTCGAGTACGGGCGTTCGTTTTTGTACGTTGCCCTCTTAGTGGCAAGCCTTTTCTATGTCGCACACCTCTATAACATCCAATATCCATCAAGCGCTTAATGTTCATCTGAACTTCAGAGCGCAATTCTCCTTCCACCCTGTACTCATTTTGAATCAAAACGGAAATTGAACGAACATTCTCATCAGTCCAGTCCTGAACCTTGATGTTCTCGTCAATTCCGCACTTAGCCAAAATTTCTTTTGCAGAACTCCGCCCTATACCATAGATATAGGTCAAACTGATAACTCCACGTTTATTTCTCGGTAAATCAACACCTGCTATACGAGCCATTTCTTATCTTTTATGAATTAAGGATTATCCCTGACGTTGCTTAAATCTAGGATTCTTCTTATTGATTACGTACAATTTTCCCTTTCTACGAACAATCTTACAGTCCGCAGATCGTTTTTTAATGGATGCTTTAACTTTCATTTTTGTATCTTTATAAAAGCCCTTGCCAAGCAAAGACAACAATCAATTTAAATTACTTATAACGATAGACTATACGTCCTCGCGTCAAATCGTAAGGAGACATCTCTACCGCCACCTTATCACTAGGCAATATTCGTATGTAGTTCATACGCATCTTACCCGAGATAGTAGCGATAATTAAGTGCCCATTCTCCAAGCGAACACGAAACATAGCGTTTGATAACGCTTCTTCGATGATTCCGTCCTGCTTAATTAAGTTCTTTTTTGCCATATTCTAATTTTCGGAGTGCAAAGGTACATATTTTTTTTCAAAAATACCACCCTTTTTCCCTTTTTCTAAAAAATGCGTCAAAGCGCCTTTTTTTGCACTACAAAAATGGTTGCTTAAAGTCGAAATTTAAAATGGAAAATGAAAAATTTAAAATCGCGGATGCTGGCAGGCATAGCCTCGTCAGTGGTGGGGTTTCGTTTACAAAACTCATCCCATTTTAACTTTAGCCTACCGACGAAG
>JALVDO010000947.1 GCA_027008975.1 Saprospiraceae bacterium
GAAATCGACCAAAAAATAAAATATTTTTATATCAATTTTGTAAACGAAATTAACAAAATATCGAATAATGGGCTTGCGAGTTACTACATAATGTTTTTTGAAGCCTGTAAGCTTCATCCCGGATTTGTTAGCGAAATTCAGCAATTTTATTTTCAATTCAAAAAGACCATTTCTACGGCTATAACAAACGAAAAATTAGACATCAATCCCGTCAGTATTATTGCCAAATATGAAGGAATACTATTTTGGATTTTGATATTTCCAAAAGAGAAAATTGAAGCGTTGATTAATGAATTATGATT
This sequence comes from Saprospiraceae bacterium, assembly GCA_027008975.1. Taxonomy (GTDB): domain Bacteria; phylum Bacteroidota; class Bacteroidia; order Chitinophagales; family Saprospiraceae; genus JALVDO01. The sequence continues at coordinate 303 of JALVDO010000947.1, forward strand.
CATCAAGACTATTAACATGGAAATTCTAAAAAGAAATTTAAACGCAGAAGCAACCCAAAAAAGCTATAAAAAGGTCGTATGGTTTTATGATTTTTGGAGCTGGATGACGGAGCGTAAGGCGACAAAATACGCTCTGGAATTTGCTAAAATTAAGGACAAAGAAACCATTTTGGAAGTCGCCTGCGGAACCGGAGTCGTTTTTAAACAAATAGTCCGGCAAAATCCTGACGGAAAAAATATTGGTATTGACTTGTCGCCGGATATGCTCCGAAAGGCGAAAATGCGATTAAAAAAAGCCGGAGTGTATAATTATGAATTGAGAGAAGGAAATGCGCTACAGCTTGATTTTGAAGATAATAGTTTCGACCTTGTTGTTAACAATTTTATGGTCGATTTGATGCCGCTTGACGCCTTTGACACAATAGCAAGTGAACTCTTCAGGGTGACCAAACCTGGTGGGCGAGTCGTCATTACTACCTTCTCATTTGGTACAAAGAGCATTCATAAATTCTGGCTTTGGATAGCCAAAAGAATGCCTGACCTTTTGACCGGCTGTCGCCCCGTATCTTACAAAAAACATTTAATCAAAGCTGGTTTTACAATTGAAAAAAACATGGAAGTTAGCCAGAATACTTTTCCTTCGGAGGTGATGCTGGGCAGAATTCCAATCATTGAGCCCAAAGGGACTGGTGAGTAAAATTGAGATATTCACGTATTGTTAAACAACTGTTAATCCACAAAAAAACACAAACAAGGAAGCCAATCCAGGTGTAAATTTACCGGATAAAACGGACAATATCATGGCGCATAGAAAAGTAATCCTCATCTTGGTTTTACAACTCTTTTTAATTTCCCTTTCGGGACAAAAGTTTGAGGGGTATGTACTCGATAAGGAGACCAAAGAGCCTTTGTCTTACGTCGAAGTCTTTTTGGTGGATTTGAATACGGGGACGCTGACGGATGAAAACGGCTTTTTCAGGATTGAACACTTCAATAGAGAGAAAATTCATCTGGAAATCTCCTACGTCGGCTACGAAATGATTGACGAGGTTGTCAATACGACAGAAACACCCGAAAAGACCTTCTATATGGAACCGGCGCATATACAATTGAAGGAGGTGACCGTTTCGGTCCCGACGGGCAGATTACAGGGTGAAAGCGTGGTAAGTGTCGCGCGGAAGAAAATTGAAGAGCTAAAAACTACCGCTCCCATTACCCTTGCCGAAGCGATTAGCAATATACCCGGCGTGGAGCAAAACACGACCGGTGCAGGCATTGGCAAACCCGTTATCCGGGGGCTTACCGGCAACCGGATCGTCACCTACGCACAGGGCATGAGAATCGAAAATCAGCAATGGGGCGACGAGCACGGGCTGGGTGTCGGGGAGGTTGGTATCGGGAGTGTGGAGGTTATCAAGGGACCGGCTTCACTGCTCTATGGCTCGGATGCGCTCGGTGGTGTCTTGTATTTCGTCGATGAGCCTTATTGTAATCACAACACAAGCGAGATTTCCATTCAATCCAAATTTCTCTCCAATACATTTGGAACCATCAACGACATTAGCTATAAAACACACAGGGAAAAGCTGAAATTCAATCTCTTTGGATCCTACTCCTCGCAGGCGGATTATAGCGTGCCGGAATTGAATAGAGTGGACAACACCAGATTTGATGAAAAGAATATCAAAGGGTCACTCGGATTGCACAACGACAATTGGGTGTCCAATATCCGGTATAGTTTCCTGCAAAACGACTTTGGCATTACGGAAGAGGCGACTTATTTGACCTCAGCTGAGCGAAAGTTTAAACTTCCTTTTCAGACCATCAATAATCACAATTTGAGTGTGGAAAATAACTTTTTTGGTGAAAACTCCACCTGGCATACTACGCTGGGATATTCCGGTAATTATCGGAGAGAGTTTGAAGATGATAAAGTGAATCCGGCACTTGGTCTGCACCTGAACACCTACACTTATAATGTCAAATGGAGCTCTCCGACCTATCGCGATTTCCTAGACTTGATTATTGGCTCGCAGGGCATGTTTCAGCAGAATAAAAACGATGGAGAGGAAGTCCTGATACCCGATGCCCAAACGACCGATGTCGGTGCCTACGCACTCGCAAATATCAATCGCAACAATCTGCAATTCCAAGCAGGCATCCGCTTTGACAACAGGAATATCAATACGCAAACTACTGATAATATTCCGGCGTTTCGGCACGCTTATCAGGGATTGACTTTCTCGGGAGGATTGGTGTATAAATGGAATAAGATAAAGCTTCGCGCCAACCTGTCGAATGGCTTTAGAGCGCCGAATACCTCGGAATTGCTTTCGGATGGGGTCCACGAAGGAACCAACCGTTACGAGAAGGGAAATAGCGAGCTTTCGAACGAAAATGCTACCCAAATCGACTTCTCAATAGATTATAAGTCCGAGCACTTTGAGCTATCGGTCAATCCATTTTACAACCATATTAGAAACTACATTTTCCTCGATCCAACCGACGAAGTTATTGATAATAATCCCGTTTTTCAATACCTGCAAACCGATGCTGCCCTGTACGGAGGCGAGGCGGGCTTTCACTACCACCCACACCAGCTCCACTGGCTACATATCGAAAGCGACCTGTCGCTCGTAATGGCAGAAGACAAGGCGGGAAATCCACTGCCACTCATCCCACAGACTAAAATAAACTCGACGATAAGTGCGGCATTCAAGGGTAAGCATACCTTTCAGGTAACGAAAATATTTTTACAACACATCTACAGATTCAGGCAGGACAGAGTTGGCTTATTTGAGACACCAACGAGAGCTTATCAATTACTCAACGCCGGGGTGAGTGCCAAAATAAAAGCAAAGAAATATCCGATCGAGCTCAATGCCGGTGTCAAAAACCTTTTGAATGCGCACTACATTGACCACCTGTCCCGCTTCAAAGCGCTGGGCATTGAGAATCCGGGGATTAATTTTTATGTGAGCGTACTTTTTAAATCGCTTCGGTTTTAAACACCGCGATTTTAAAAATCGCGGTGTTTAAAACCGAAGCGATTTTTAAAAACCACCGTATTTACAACCCAAAAGCTTCCTTAACCTTATCCACATAATCTAGCTTCTCCCAGGTGAAGGTCTCGACTTCCATTTCCTTCACTTCGCCGGAGCCGTTTGTGAAACGGACTTTTTTTACTTTCGGTGTACGCCCCATGTGTCCGTAAGCGGCGGTGTCGCTGTATATTGGCGAACGCAACTTTAGTCTTTTTTCGATGGCATACGGACGCATATCGAATACTTCATCAATGATGTTGGCGATTTCGCCATCGGTCATATCGACTTTAGCTGTGCCATAGGTCTGTACGTAGATATTGGTTGGGCGGGCTACACCAATGGCGTAAGATACCTGCACCAGTATTTCGTCACAAACACCGGCAGCAACCATATTCTTGGCGATGTGCCTTGTAGCGTAAGCGGCAGAACGATCCACTTTGGAAGGGTCTTTTCCTGAGAATGCACCGCCTCCGTGTGCGCCTTTACCTCCGTAGGTGTCAACGATGATTTTCCTGCCTGTCAGCCCTGTATCGCCATGTGGGCCACCGATAACGAATTTTCCCGTTGGGTTGACGTGGTAGGTGATATCTTCCGTAAAGAGTTTTTGGATGTGGGGTGGCAGCGCTGCTTTTACCCTTGGAATGACGACGTTGATGACATCCGCTTTGATTTTTGCAAGCATTTTTTCGTCTTCATCAAAGTCATCGTGTTGGGTCGAGACGACGATGGAGTCAATGCGCTGCGGTTTGTTGTCATCGGAGTACTCAATTGTCACCTGCGACTTAGCATCGGGGCGGAGATAGGGCATCAACTTGCCTTCCTTGCGAATGGCGGCCATCTCCAAAAGGATGCGGTGTGATAAATCAATTGCCAACGGCATGTAATTCTCGGTCTCATTGGTGGCGTAACCAAACATCATCCCCTGGTCTCCGGCTCCTTGCTCTTCGGGATTAACGCGCTCAACGCCCTGGTTAATATCGGGAGACTGCTCGTGGATAGAGGAGAAAACACCGCAGGAGTTTGCCTCAAACATATACTCCGACTTGGTATAACCAATGCGCCGGATGACATCCCGGGCTATTTGTTGCACATCGAGGTAGGTTTTGGTCTTGACTTCTCCGGCGAGTACAACCTGTCCTGTGGTTACCAGTGTTTCGCAGGCAATCTTTGACTGATCGTCAAATGCGAGAAAGTGATCAACGAGTGCATCGGAAATCTGATCTGAAACTTTATCGGGATGCCCTTCGGAAACGGATTCGGAGGTAAATAAGTATGGCATGTTTGTTTGTATTTTAAATTTGATATATTTTCGACGAGCAAAGGTACAAAGACTTTGGTTTTTTTTATTTCCCCACCCTTTTTTTTGCTTCAACTGTCAAAAAAAAAATCTATTTTATGCCTAAAAATAGGTGCACCTGAATAGTTACTGGAAAATTTCGTACATTGGCGAGTGAAATTTTAAATCATGAATACAAAAATACTGTCGTGGGTAGTTCGGGTAGTGGCGGCAATCATTTTGTTACAGACCCTTTATTTTAAGTTTACGGGGCATCCCGATAGCATCCATATTTTTTCAAAATTAGGATTGGAGCCAACGGGTAGAATTGGCATTGGCGTTTTGGAGTTAATTACAGCCGCTTTATTACTATTGCCCCGAACAAAAGCCATTGGCAGTCTATTGGGAAGTGGTATTATGGTAGGTGCCGTTTTTTTCCATCTGACCCAACTGGGTATTAATGTCAACAACGATGGTGGAACGCTTTTTTTCCTTGCTATTACCGTTTTGGTTTGCTGCCTGATTGCTCTGGGGCTGCATTGGAGGGAGTTGCCGTTTACGAAAGTATTGCCAAAGTGAGTTGAATCCTAAAATTATTATAACCGAAAGTTTTAGTTAACTATGGCAAAAAGTAAACAGATTAACATACAGGGAAAAGAAATTACAATTATCGCTCAGGAAAAAAATGATTACATTTCCCTAACCGATATGGCAAGAAGCCAACTTCAGGAAGTAGTAATTATAAAATGGCTTAGTTTAAAAAGCACAATTGAGTATCTTGGTGAATGGGAAGCTATGCCCATAAAGATATTGCCTTTCATTTTGGGATGTGGATTAGCCCAAAATTTCAACTGCTTTTAGTCAAAGAATATCAGCGCCTGAAAGAAGATGAAAATGACCGCTTAAAACTTGAATGGACTACAACTTAATCAATTGGCTATAACACAAATGAAATCTTTACTACAACACAGCGATAAAATTAAGAAGTTAAAGTAATGACCTAAATAACACAAAACCAAACTTGGCAAAGAGGAGGATTGCCCAAGCGCTCAACAAAGCAAGAAGAACAAAGGTTTCAATTCTTGTTTTGATGCAAAATATAGCTTGTTGAAAAATTCGGTAGGCCTGCCTCCCGATAGAAAGGAGGGAGGTTCCGTCTGTGCCATTAAAATTATAAAAAAGGTAACTACTCAGGTACTCCTGTTTTTAGGCATAAAATTAGGTGTTTTTTCACCTGTTGAAACTTTGTTCCTGACATAATGGAATTATCGTCAGGAGTAAAAAAAATCGCAGTTACGCAGGGCGTAATAAGATTTTTTTTACAAAAACAGGGGGAAAAAGAGCATTTTAGGGCAAAAATAGTGGGTACCTGAGTAGTTACAATCAACTTTATATTATGGCGATTCTCTTAGATATTCTCAAAATAACCATCCCGGCATTGATTGTCTTCCTGACAGTCTATTTCCTGTTTAAAGGCTATATTGACGGGCAACTGAAGCTCAAGGCAATGGAACTAAAGGAAAAACAGGCGGCCATTGGGACGCCCCTCAAGTTTCAGGCTTATGAGCGGCTTTCTCTTTTCTGCGAAAGAATCTCTATTCCCAGCCTTTTAATGCGGCTACCGGCAGGAGATAT
>JALVDO010000948.1 GCA_027008975.1 Saprospiraceae bacterium
GGGAGAGGCGGCCAGTTGGGATTTAGAACTTATCGAAAAATCGGCTCGAATTGCTGCTGATGAGGCATCTGCCGCCGGGCTGCATTGGACTTTTGCGCCAATGGTGGATATTGCACGCGATCCAAGGTGGGGAAGAATTTGTGAAGGATCCGGCGAAGATCCTTACCTAGGCAGCCTCGTGGCTAAATCCCGCGTCAAGGGTTTTCAGGGAGATCGCCTTGAGGATAGCAATACGGTGATCGCCTGTGCCAAACATTTTGCTGCCTATGGTGCGGCTCAGGCTGGCCGGGATTACAATACTGTCGATATTTCCGAGCGGACACTATGGGAGGTTTACCTTCCACCATTCAAAGCGGCAAAAGACGCCGGAGTAAAAACCTTTATGACGGCTTTCAACGAACTGAATGGCGTGCCCGCCACGGGAAATAAAATGCTATTAACGGATATTTTATGGAATAAATGGGGCTTTGACGGATTTGTTGTGACTGATTATACATCTATCAATGAGATGGTACATCACGGTATCGTTGCCAACGAGAAAGAAGCCGGCGAGTTGAGTATTAATGCCGGGGTGGATATGGATATGCAGGGAGCTGTTTTTTATGATTATCTGGCTGCTTCTATCCGTGAAGGCAAGGTGTCCATGGCAACTTTGGATACGGCTGTTCGCCGAATTTTGAAAACGAAAGAAGTGTTAGGGCTGTTGGATGACCCTTACAAATACTGTCGCCCATCGAGGCAGGACACGACCTTTTTGTCCGAAAGCAACAGGAAGTTTGCGCGAGAAGTGGCTCGTAAATCCATTGTGCTTTTGAAGAACGACCAACAAATACTTCCGCTTTCAAATACGACAAAAATAGCTTTAGTCGGCCCGCTTGGGAACACACAGTACGATTTATTGGGTCCGTGGCATGGCGCAGGCGATGCAAAAGATTGTGTCGCGCTTCTTCCTGCTCTATCTGCTCAATCCAAAGGAAAAATCACCTATGCCAAAGGCTGTGATATTGAGAGCGACGGGAGAGAGGGTTTTAAGGAGGCGGTTGATTTAGCTGCAAATGCAGATGTCGTCGTGATGGCACTGGGCGAAAGCGCAGGGATGAGTGGCGAGGCTTCATGTCGTTCCAATATTGGGCTTCCGGGTGTACAGTTGGAGTTGTTTAAGGCGATGCTGAAAACAGGAAAGCCGATAGTAGTGGTTTTGATGAACGGACGACCGCTTGCAATTCCGTTTTTGGCGAAACATGCGGATGCTATTTTGGAAACCTGGTTTCTTGGGACGGAAGCCGGTAATGCCATCACCGATGTCCTTTATGGCATCTATAATCCTTCCGGAAAACTTCCCGTATCTTTTCCACGAAGCACCGGGCAAATCCCCATCTATTACAGTGCAAAAAACACAGGGCGCCCGATGGATAAAAACAACAAATATACCAGCAAATATCTCGACGTTGACAATTCTCCCCTTTTTCCGTTTGGTTTTGGCTTGAGCTATACCACTTTTAGATATGATAATCTCACGGTCAGTCAATCGTCATTTACCGATAAGGATAAAATAACGGTCTCTGTCAGGGTAACCAATACGGGAGATTTTGACGGAGAAGAAACGGTGCAATTGTATATTAGAGATTTGGTGGGGAGTGTGACCCGTCCTCTAAGGGAATTGAAGGCTTTTAAAAAGGTTTTTATCAAAAAGAATAGTGCAAAGGTGGTGGCTTTTACCTTAGATATTAATGATTTTAAATTTTATGACATTAACATGGATTTTTTAGCAGAACCGGGGGATTTCGAGATTTTTGTCGGGGCAGATTCCAATGCCACTTTATCGAAACGAGTGAAATTGATATTGTAATATGTGGTTAAATTATATGGGGCAATTGCTGAAAATATGGCATAAAAGTCTCCCGCTAAGTCTGCAAAGGATTCGCAAAGATTCGCTAAGGATGGTGTTTCTTTAGTAAAAAAAACGCAACTACTTGCCACCTCATGACTTAAATTAAAAAATGAGGATTGGCACGCCCAAAAAGGAAACATCAAAAAATATAAAAGATGGCAAAAAAATAAAAAATATGAAGTATAAAAATTACATCGGGCTGATTTTTGCCGTTGGGCTGCTTGTATTTGGTAATCGACTTTTCGGGCAGCAGATGACGGTAAAGGGGACGGTTACCGAAAATGATGGTGCGGCTCTTATCGGCGTTAATATTCTACTGAAAAACTCATCGCGAGGTACGATTACTGATTTTGATGGGAATTATCAACTGGACAAGGTGGCGTCCAATGATACGCTGGTATTTTCGTATCTCGGTTATACTTCGCAGGAAATTCCGGTCGAGGGGCGGTCTTTGATTGATGTCGTCCTAAGCAGTGAGCAGGAATTGCTTGATGAGGTTATCGTTGTTGGTTATGGCGTACAGAAAAAAAGTGATGTAACGGGTGCCATTGCCAGTGTAGAATCGGAGGAACTGGAAAAAATACCCACGGCATCAGTCGATCAAGCCCTGCAAGGCAAGATTGCCGGTGTGCAGGTGACGCCCATCAGTGGGGAGCCGGGTGCTGCGGCTGTCGTTCGGATTCGGGGTGTTGGGACTTTGAATTCCGCTTCGCCTATTTATGTGGTCGATGGCGTTATTCTCGATGATATTTCCTTTCTGAATATGAGCGATGTGGAAAAAATTGACGTACTAAAGGATGCTTCAGCTACGGCAATCTACGGGTCGAGAGGTGCCAATGGTGTCATCATCGTCAGTACTAAAAAAGGAAAGGCAAATACGGACACCAAGTTTGAATTTTCATCGTTTTTAGGCAGGCAGGAGGTCGTCAGGAAAATCGACCTCGCCAACGCTACTGAATTTGCCATCCTCGCTAACGAAACGGCGGTAAACGAAGGACTATCCCCCCTATACGACAATCCTGAGCAATACGGAGAGGGGACGGACTGGCAGGATGTGATTTTCCAACAAGCACCCATTCAGAGCTATCAATTGAGTGCTGCCGGTGGTTCTGACAGGTTGATTTTTAATCTGAGTGGAAATTACATCCAACAGCAAGGGGTTATTCGCCAGTCCTATTATGACCGTTTTACTTTTCGGTTGAATAATGAATATAAGTTGACCAATTGGGTGAAGTTTGGACACAACCTCTCTTTTATGAGGGCAACGAGGATTGCTGAGCCGGGAGTGCTTGGCAATGCTTACCGGGCTTATCCAATATTCTCGCCACGAGACTCCAGCGGTAATTTTACGGATACGGCTCCGGTCGGTAATCCGGAGGCTCAGTTTGAATTTAATCACAACAAAGAGCGAAAGCAGCGGCTTTCTGGAAATGTCTATGCGACTGCGGATTTTTTGAACAATTTTACCTTCAAAAGTAGTTTGGGGTTGGACATTGTTTACCAAAATTCCAAACGATTTACTCCTGTCTTCTACGTCTCGCCCAGCCAACAAAACCCTGAAAATAGCATTTTTGTCGGTACTTTCAGGGGCACGAATTGGGTGTGGGATAATACGCTTACTTACAGCCGGTCTTTTGGAAGTTGCGATTTGACGTTGATGGCGGGCGTCTCGGCACAGGAATTCAAGGGGGAATCGCTGGGTGGCTCCCGCAAAAACGTGCCCGGAAACGCCGAGGAATTCTTTTACCTGAGTGCGGGGGCGCAGGATTTTCAGACCAACTACAATGGTGCTTCTTCCTGGGGATTATTTTCGTATCTCTTTAGGGCGAATTACAGTTTAAAAGACAGGTATCTAGCCACTATTAACATTCGGCGAGACGGCTCCTCAAAGTTTGGTAAGAATAATCGTTTTGGTTACTTCCCTTCGTTCTCTTTGGGGTGGATAGTCTCCAATGAGGCATTTTTCCCGGCTGGTGATTTTCTCTCTCGCTTAAAATTGAGAGCCGGATATGGGGTTATTGGGAACGACAAGACGGATGCTTTTGGTTTGTACCCGGCTCAGGCAACTGTTTCGGCAGGTCAGGATGCTGTGTTTGGTGTGGAGGAGGTGCTCAATTACGGTGCCACCCTTTTGGCATTAGCCAATCCCGATTTGAAGTGGGAGGCTTCCCGCCAGATTAATTTGGGAATGGAAGCGGGCTTTTTTAACAACCGCCTGACTACCGAGATAGATTATTACAACAAAAATACCACCGGGATTTTAATAGCCGTTGATATTCCTGCTTATGTGGGTGCCGAAGTGCCTCCTGTTCTCAATGCTGCCGATGTATTAAATAGGGGATTTGACGTGGCAATCAACTGGCGGGAATCGGGTGTTTTTTCCTACAACTTTGGTATAGTGGCTTCCACCGTTCACAATGAAGTCCTTTCGCTTGGCGAGGGCAAGGAGTTTCTTTTGGGTGGCGACCTCGGCGTTGGAGGCAAAAGAATTACGCGTACGGTGCCGGGCTTGCCAATCGGTGCTTTTTATGGTTATAAAATCGAAGGTGTTTTCCAAAATGACGAAGAGATTGCCAATAGCCCGATAATCGGAGATGAAGCACCCGGAGATTTTAAGTTTAAAGACATTAATAAAGACGGAAAAATTACAGCCGAAGGCGACAAAACTTATCTCGGAAGTTCTATTCCAACTTTCATTTTTGGTGTGAATGCAAGGGCGGGTTATAAGGGTTTTGATTTTAGTATCGACCTCAATGGACAGACGGGTAATAAGGTTGCCAATGCCAAAAAAGCTGCCAGATTTGGCACTTATAATTACGAGGCTTCCTACTTAGATAGATGGACGGGGGAAGGCACCAGTAATACTTCACCACGGGTGACCAATGGCGGGCACAATTATCTCGAATCGGAATGGTTTTTAGAGGATGCTTCTTATATCAAGTTGCGGAACGTTCAGATTGGATATACCTTTCCCGGTGCAATGACAAAAAGGATTAAATTCGATAAAATCAGATTGTACGTTAGTGGTACCAATATCATTACCTGGACGAAATACAGCGGTTATACACCGGAGATTGTCTCGAATAGTGTGTTGAGTAATGGTGTTGACAGGGGTGTTTTTCCGCTGGCAAAGACCTATACATTTGGAGTGAATGCTATATTTTGACCGATTAAAAAAGGGTGGCTACTTTCCACCTCATACTTTATGTTTGTAATTTGGGGATAAGGGGAACACGGATGACGCGGATTGAATCCATACGGAGGCGTACTGCCCGGATTTACACGGATTTTTTTTGGTCTGACGACCAAAGTGAGATATTATCAAATGTGTTCTCCTCTCCCTCATGGTAAGTAGTTATAAAAAAAAGAAAATCATGAATTATAAAAAATATATTTTTGGCTTTAGCTTAATCCTGTTGGTAGCCTCCTGTTCCAAGGATATTTTGGATAAAAAAAAGCCACAGGAGTTATCCTCCGATACCTTCTTCCAAACCGCCGACCATGCTGTTTGGGCAACCAATGCCATTTATAATCAGTTGCGAAACTGGGATGTCCACGTTTTTAGTTATATCGGACTGACGGACATCATTTCGGATGATGCCGACAAGGGAAGTTTGCCTAATGATGCCAACTTTTTGAACGAGATTGACAATTTGACTTTTGATGCCTCTAATACTGCTTTTCTAAGTGTTTGGACCGGCTATTTCCGGGGAATTTACCGGGCAAATTTGGTGCTCGAAAAGGTGCCGGCTATCGAAATGGATGCTGATTTGAAAAATCGCCTGCTTGCTGAAGCGCATTTTTTGAGGGCTTATTATTACTTCAATTTAGTCCGATGGTTTGGCGATCTTCCCTTGATTGACCACCCGCTTTCGTCGGATGAATACGAACAGGAGCGAGTGGATAAGTCTATGATTTATCAGTTGATTATCGACGATTTGAAAACGGCTTCCGAGGGGCTGCCCCTCAAGTCGGAATACGCGGCTGAAGATATGGGAAGAGCCACCAAAGGCGCAGCAGACGGCTTTTTGGCAAAGGTGTATTTGACGCTTGAAGATTTTGAAAATGCAGAAATATACGCCTTGAAGGTTATCAATTCCGGAGAATATGAATTGTATCCCGTATATGCTAATATTTTTCGGCAGGAGGGAGAGAATAGTGAAGAATCGGTCTTCGAAGTTCAGGCGGCAGCGTTTGAAGAGGGCGGCGGAAGTACGCAATTCAACCAGGTGCAGGGTGTGCGCGGTTCTCCTAATCTGGGGTGGGGATTCAATCGCCCCTCCGATGATTTTGTGACCTCCTTTGAAGCGGGTGACCCAAGGCGGGAAGCTACGATATTATATGTGGGAGAATTATTGCCTGATG